>CAZIML010000044.1:0-11243 GCA_964540255.1 uncultured bacterium | reverse complement strand
ATCATTCGGGATGTTCACTCCGAAAAGGCGCTCTGTAAGTGCGTATGTTTCAGGAGTGAACGGGAAAAATCGATGCTTCCAGGATTCGTTTTTAAATTGGTTCTCCCACTCCAAAGGAATCCATCGGATGGGGCGGTCGTAGCTCGGCAAATATCCCCATCCATATTCGTTCAGGTACGAAAAAAGGGTATTCCATTCGCAATTTAAGTCATTTTTCAACCAAGTGTTTTTTTCGTAAAATCGGGAGGAAATCATAAAGAAAGGATAGTTGCAAAAGGAATGTTTTTCTTCTGCAAGAAGGAAGCTCCATTCACCGAAATATTTACCTCCAGCAATGTGCAGATGAGGGTCAAGGTCTTTCTCTAGAATCGTTTTTTGATCAGATAGCTCCGGTGGAATCATTTTGTCTATGAGGTAGAAGATGTAATTCTTATCCGAATTCAGGAAACGAGAATCGATAGGCTTTGGGCCTCCGGGTCTTAGTTTCCCATGGTTAAACTCGTGATAAGTTACAAGATAAATAGTGGGCGCGGCCGTCATTTACAACTCAATTCGTGAGAGGGAAGATTGGCCTGAGTCGCATGCCAGCGATCAATAATCGTATGGAGTAAAAAGAAGTGGGCAGCTTCGACAAGCCCATAGTCGGAACGTTCAACCCAAAAGTTAAGATCACCCATAGTTCTCAATGGATTGTCTGCTGTAAACCCACTCAAAGTGATCACAGGAACATGTAATTCATTCGCCATTTTCGCCCCATTGAGGATGTTTAGAGATTTACCAGAACTGCTGATTGCTACAAGGAGGTCTTGGGGTCTTAAGAGTTTGGAAAGAGGGTAGCTAAAAACGTGCTCGTATCCAAAGTCATTCGACAAACAGGTAACCAAGTTTGAATCATATAGGGTTTGAGAGGGGATTTTTAGTGATTTAATCAAGTCGGTGCTGAAGTGCGAAGCAATCCCCGCGCTTCCCCCATTTCCGATTACATAAACGATTCCTTTGCTTTCTAAAGATTTTCGAAGCATAGAAAAGAATTTGTCCGCCGCAGCCTCTTGAGTAATTAAGGTGTTTCGGTATATGGCTGATGGAGCTGAGAAAACTGTTGAATCAACAGCTAGTTTTAATTCATCGAATCTTTTTGAAAACATATCCCCCCTAATTTTTCAGAAGTTCAAACCATCTTTTTGTCGCTAATTGAATTGTTTCAGGATCCCAGAGAGGGGCGTCGCGAAAGTCATCAATGGCTTCTAAAATTTTTGCAACTCCTTCCGGAAATGAAACCTTGGCTTTCCATCCGAGGCGATGGGAAATTTTGGAAACATCTGCAAATGTACATTCAGGTTCTCCGGGTCTTTTGGGAATGAATGTGACGGATCCCCCTAGTAATTTCACAAGCTCATTGACGCTGTAGTGTCCAGAACTACCCACGTTCATGAAATCGTTCGATAGGTTAGATTGCGCAGCAGCATAGAAAGCTTCAGCCACATCAGAGACGTAGGTAAAATCCCGAGTTTGCCTTCCATCGCCTACGACTGTAAAAGGTTTCCCGTTCAGTTTTTGAGCAAGAAATACTCCAAAGACTGCTCCATATGTGCCAGTTGTTCTAGATCTGGGTCCAAATACGTTAAACAATCGAAGGGAGAGGGCGGGAAGTTTATAAACTTGAGCCCAATGAAGGACGAGTTGCTCTCCTAGGTATTTTGTGAGCGCATAGGGATATTGGGGAGCAGGGGGAGCTGTTTCTGGCGTAGGGAATTGTTCGGCAAGGCCGTAGCATGAGGAAGAAGCTGCATATAAAAACCGTTTTACCCCCACTTTATGGGCGATCTCAAGAACGTTGAAAGTCCCGTCGACATTTGTTTCAAAATAGCCGCGGGGATTATCAATCGAGGGGACAATGTCAGCAAGAGCTGCTAGATGAAAAACCCAATCAGCTCCTTCAAATAGATTTGCAATGCTATTTCTGTCTCGGATATCTCTTTCGGCAAATTGGAAACCAGGAAATCGCTCTGCATTTTTTAGGTTTCTCAATCTCCCACAACAAAGATTATCAATTACTGTTACGGAGTGGCCTTTTGATAAGAGAAGGTCTGTTAGGTGACTGCCTATAAATCCAGCCCCTCCAGTTACTATCGCTTTCATTGGAGATCCACCGCTTTCATCGTTTTAATATTGAAGTAGCGCATGTCATCTAAAGAGTTGGGAAGCTTCCCAGACTCAAAGGCAAGCAGAAGATCTTGAACCGCTGATTCGATCGATCGCTTAGGGACGAAGTTTAGCTTTTTTGAGATCTTATCTGATGAAACATGATAGGAGCGGTGATCGTTTGTGGGTTCTACGATGAGCTCTACCGGTCGTTTTTTTCCCACTAGAGCTGAGATCATTTGTCCAAGCTGTAGAACCGTATGGTTGTGATAGCCTACATTGAAGATTTCTTTTTGGACTATTTCCTTAGGACTTGCTAGGACATGGAGATAGGCATCCACCATATCATCGATGTGGATATTTGGACGCATCTGATCGCCTCCCATTACCTTTACTTTGCCTGTATGATACGCAAGATTGGTGAGGATATTCACCACTACGTCGAGCCGCTGTCGAGGCGCATATCCGCAAACAGTAGCAGGCCTTAGAACTGTGCATATAAAATCATTAGAGGCATGTTTTAACAGAATTTTTTCACATTCAGCTTTATAGCGGGAGTAATCAGTCAGGGGTTCAAGGGGCATTTCTTCAACTACATTCGCTTCTGCCTTAACGCCATAGACGGAGGAGGAAGAGGCGTAGATAAAGCGTTGAATTTTATGTTTCTTTGCTAAAAGGACGAATGGTTCAAAGGCATCTAGGTTGATTGATTTTCCAAGGCTTGGATTGAGCTCAAAGCTCGGATCATTCGAAATACAGGCTAAATGAATGACTGCATCACATCCTTGAAGCCCAGCTTCCATAGCGATTAAGTCGCGAATGTCTCCCTTGATCAACTTAAGATTCGGATGCTTTTTCAATTCATCAAAAACAGATTCTCCATAGAGAAAAAGGTCGTAGACAACCACTTGATGTCCTGCATTCAATAATGCTGGGACCAATTTGGAACCGACGTATCCAGCTCCGCCAGGAATAAACAGGCGCATTTTTACCTCCAAGACTTAGTACATCAAGGAAGGTACTTGAGGCGAGGAATTGAAGGCAAGAATTTACTGATCTAAAAGAGGCTGAAATGGTACGATCTCCTCTATTATGCACCTTTGTATTGACGCCAGAATGGCTCGTTGTTCAGGAGTTGGAACCTATATTCGGCAGGTAATTCCTTACTTGAAGTCGATGAAGATTACGTTGCTCGTCGACTCATTAGACTCAAATTGGGCAGCGGGATTCGATCAAATTCATCTCCCTGCGCCTATTTACTCAGCGTCAGAGCAAATTTTCTTGCCTAGGGCGATCCCTAGATGCGATTTGTTTTGGTCTCCTCATTACAATGTCCCTTTGCTACCGATCAAGGCTAAGAAGCGAGTGGCAACTATTCACGATGTTTGCCACCTAGTTTATGGTTCATTCGCTCAAAAATTGTACGCCAAACTTGTAATGCGAAAGGCATTATATGGCTCAGATCAAGTGATCACTGGGTCTCATTTTTCAAGCAAAGAAATCTGTACTTACCTTGGAAGAGAGGTTTTTCATGTCGTGCCACATGGAGTCAATCGAAGGCATTTCGTAAGGCAGGTGTCTTGTAGTTTGATTCAAGAAAAATACCGGCTGCCAAAGCGGTTTGTTCTTTTTGTAGGGAATTTCAAACCAAATAAAAATTTAGAGCGGCTGATGCGCGCCTTTAAAAGAGTCAATATATCTGGTTTAGATTTGGTGATTGTTGGAAAGGGAACTGCGAGGGGGCCGGTTCTTGATGAGGAATTGCCGATCTTATATAGCATGGCTGAAATGTTTGTATTTCCTTCTCTTTACGAAGGATTTGGTCTGCCTCCGCTTGAGGCGATGAGTTGCGGGTGTCCCGTTATTGTCTCAAGGGCAGCGAGCCTGCCTGAAGTCTGCGGCGACGGAGCTCTGTACTTTGATCCCGAAAGCGAAGAGGAGATCGCCTCTATCATAAGGAAAATGGCCCTCGATTCGGGTCTCAGACAAAAATTAGTAGAGAAGGGACTTAAAAGAGTAGAGCAGTTTGAATGGAAAAGATCTGCTGAACATCACCAACAGATTTTCGAGAGTTGTATGAAATGAGGAAAATGAAAGCGGTGGTTTTAGCTGGGGGAGGAGGTACGCGCCTTTGGCCTCTGTCTCGAATGGATTTCCCAAAACAGTTTCTCAATTTCGGGTCTGGCTTATCCCTTTTGCAAAGAACCGTAAAAAGATTGATAGATGCTCCTTTTATCGACCGGGTCATTGTAGCGACCAATATCCATTACAAGCAGCTTGTTGAAGAACAGCTCTTGAAAGTGGGTGCAAATTGCCAGGTTTTTACAGAACCGACAAGGCGAAATACAGCATCTGCAATTGCTCTTGCAGTTAAAATTTTAGAAAGTGAATTTCAGGCGCAAGAAGAGGATTCGATCTTAGTTGTTCCTTCTGACCATCTGATTGAACCTGAGGTTGTCTTTCTCCACGCATTAGAAGAGCTAAATCAAACGGCTTCAGACCTTCATCAAATCATCACTTTTGGAATACACCCAACTAAAGCTGAAACAGGATATGGCTATATCGAAATTGGAGCTAAGTTCAGTTCCCTACTGTTCAATACGAAACGGTTTGTCGAAAAACCGAATGCTATGATGGCTGAAGCATATATTCAAAACCCCCTTTTTTTCTGGAATTCTGGAATGTTTTTATTTTCAATAAGAACTTTCTGGAATCAACTGTCGTTGCATTCACCTCAGTTGCACGATATTTTTCAACTTGATTTGAATAGCGTCCTGAAGCGGTTTCACGAACTCCCCGACCTCTCGATTGACTATGCAATTATGGAGAGATCTAAGGATATTCTCTTACATCCTTTAGCAATTTTTTGGTCGGATGTAGGGTCTTGGGACAGTGTCTATGAAGCTATGGAAAAAGATGAAGATCACAATGTCAAGGTGGGGCAAGTCCATGCAATCAACACAAGGAACAGCCTCATTATTGGTAGTAAACGAATCATAACGACAATCGGTCTTGATGACTTGCTCATTATTGAAACCGCAGAGGCGATTCTGATTAGTAAAAAGGGGGAGTCTCAAAAAGTTAAATCCCTGCTTCAAGAACTAAAGGCGGCTTCTTTATTGAGCTGAGCGTTCCACAGGAAAGAATATCTACCCTTTGCGGCGATGAGTTCGTTATGCGAACCTTTTTCAAGAATATTTCCTCTTTCGAGGACATAAATTTGATCAGCGTCAATTACAGTGGATAATCTATGAGCCACGATGATAATTGTTTTGCTGCCGCGAAAGCAACTAAGTGCTTTCTGAATGAGTTTCTCTGATTGAGTGTCTAGACTGCTAGTGGCTTCGTCAAGGATGAGGATTTCAGGGTCTCGGACGAATGAACGTGCTAGTGCAATTCTTTGTCTTTCTCCCCCAGACAACCGATACCCTCTTTCCCCCAAGACTGTTTGGTACCCATCAGGTAATCGCATGATGAACTCATGAGCTTCAGCCATTTTCGATGCGATAATGATTTTTTCTGAAGATGCTTCTGGCATTCCAAAGCGAATGTTTTCTTCGATCGTGTCGTTGAAAATGAAAGTATCTTGACTCACGACTCCTAAATGGCTCCTCCAGCTTTCAAGGCTGAAATGCTGAATATTGATATTATCGATGAGAATTTCTCCCAGGCTGGGTTCATATAAACGGATAATCAGATCCATAATAGAGGATTTTCCAGCACCTGAGGAGCCGACAAATGCTACTGTTGAGCCTTTGGGGATCGTAAACGTGGCGTTTTGAATGGCCGGGTCGCTTGTTTCTTTATATTTAAGCATCACTTCTTTGAAGCGAATCTCTTGTTTGAATCCTTCAAAGCGATACCCTTTATTTTGAACAAAATCTTTCCCGATAGGGCTCAGAATTTCTTCGAGGCGCCGAATATTTCCCCAATGGGACGCGATACTTGCAAATCCAGATAGTAATGCCTGGACGCGTCCATTCAAACGATGAACAATCGTAATAAATGTTAGTAATATTGGAAGGGTGTTGGTGTGATTTTTGAGTAAAATTTTCTCTCCGGCGATTAGAAAAACGCTAACAAGAAGGATGCCAATTACTTCATTGATTGGGGGAATTGCCCGACTCCAGAGAGTGAGTGTTTTGGTAGACTGTGCCACTTTATCAAGATTGGCAAGAATGTTGGACATGACGTTGTTTTGTTTAGCAAATGTGTGAATGACCCTCATCCCATTCAGGCTTTGAACCGTATTTTTGCTGAATTCAACGAGATGTTGTGAAAGTCTGTCTGAATTGTGGGAAATCTTCTTTATGATAATTTTCTGAGAAATCCCTAAAAATCCGAATAGAATGATGGCAAAAAGGGTCAGTGGAATGGATAAGTAAAACATCATGCTGATTGAAGCCGCGATTGCGAAGGCGGCTACAATCGAGCTGTTCGCTGCATCGACAATCACTGAAACTAAAGTGGTTGGGATTTTTGCATATTCAATGAGATCTCCAATCTTGTATTGACTAACGCATGGGAATGTGAAAGATAGAATTTGTTGGTACACACTTTTTTGTGCAGTAATTTGAATCCGAGTAGCTAAAAGGATGGCGGCAATCTGTCCTACATATGTGAGAGCGCTTCTTGCAATTTGTAGAAACAGTGCCGCCGCTAGAAAAAAAACAAACAATTCTTGAGACGAAGTCGAATCGATCCAGGTTTTCAACACTTCATTTGAGAAAAGAGAGTTATTGAGGTCGGTATTTCCGCTCAGAGAGCTAAATGAAAGTAAAACACACCCAAATGAAATTCCTTCAAGCAAACCAGCCAGAATATTTGGTACGAGGATCACTCCGAACATAAGGACGTTCTTCCCTTTATTGCCGAGGAAAATCTTCTTGATGATCGTTTTTTTTAGTCCTAACATAGATTCCTTTGATTGAGGGAGGAAAAGCCGTGGCCCTACTCTACCATTTTGGCAGGAATTGTGCAAATTTTTGAACCGTCCTGCCAATTTAATTGATCAGAAGAGAGAGAGGGGTATAGAATCGAGTTCTGTCCTGCTGTAATGGAGTGATATGAGTTTAACTTTGATGGGGCGTCGCGGAGATCGCTTTTCTTGGCCTATTTACTCGATTCGTGTTTCTATTCATTGTTTTGCGGCTATTCTATCTATTGCCTGCTTTCCAATCAGTTGGTGCCTTAAAAAATTAGGGGTTCGGATTTTTGTGTCTGGGATAGCGATTGGGCATTTTACAATCGAGCCTGAAACCTATTTGAAAGAGCAGCGGTTAGGTAGAGTTCCAAAATATAAAACTATTTTGTTTCCTCCTTTTAAGCCCGTTATCTCTCGGGAGCCCTGGAAGTTAGATGCTTGCAATGAGTATCTTGCACATCTGTGGAAGCAACATTTTTGGGTCATTACCAACCCATTGCTTGCTTTTCTATTGTACCCTATACTTGGAGGGCCGTATTTAAAAAAACCAATCCTCTTCTCTAAGCACCTCTTATTTCACTACAACAGGTACTGGGAGTTGGCCCCGGGGAGCCGACTATTCGACATACAGAGTGAATACTATAAAAAATTTCCCCGCTTCGGACGAGAGGAAGCCTTTCTGAAAATTCCTTCGATTGATCAGGAGAAAGGGAGAACGATATTAGGCCAGTGGGGGCTAGCGAGAGAGGATTGGTTTGTTTGTTTTTATGCTAGAGAGCCCGGTTTTTATGATTTTCGAGATGCTCAAAAACAAGGAATTCGAAATGTAGAGATTGATACTTACGAATTTGCTCTCAAAGAAATTGTTCGGAGGGGCGGTTGGTGCATTCGAATGGGATCTTCAAGAACTAAACCCCTTTCCTCTAGGTTGTCCTCTATCCCAAGGGTTATTGATTACCCCCACACAGAGTTTGTCTCCCCGTTTATGGATGTGTTTCTTTCTGCTACGTGCCGCTTTTTTATTGGGGGTGCGAGTGGAATTACCCTTTTACCAGGCTTATTTGGGGTCCCAAGCGTTGTTGCCAATCTGATCCCAGTCAACGTAATTCCTCCCTACCCTGAAGACATAGGAATCCTTAAATTACATTACTCCAAAAAAGAAAATCGGCTTCTTACTTTTCCTGAAATTTATCAGTCTAAGCTTGCAATGTCTCATGACAACCAAGATTTTCTAGATGCTCAAATCCATCTGATTGATAACACAGAGGAAGAGATTCTCGAGGCGGTTAAGGAAATGTTTGATCGTTTAGAAGGGAAGTTCATTGAAACTCATCAGTATAATGAGCTGCATCGCCGATTTATGGACCGAATTCCTAACGAGGCCTGGAGCAAAAATTCTTGCACAAGAATTGGAGCACACTTTCTCAATAAATACGCCGACTTATTTTAGAGACTGAAACTCAATCAGTTAACAGTCCTTCAATCGGAAAGTAAAATTCGGTGCCAGATTGAATTAGGTGCTGATTATTCTTTAGGATTTCAGTTTTAAAGTTCCAAGCCAGAACGTAATAGACATCTGGAGGTTGAATTTCTTTTTCTATCAGAATCGGGAGGTGGGAGCCTGGACTAAAGAGGCCTCTCCGCAGTTCGTTTTTTTCTACTAAGCAATCAAGATATTGGCTTCCGATTCCAAAGTAGTTTAAAAGAGTGTTTCCCTTTACTGGCGCACCCATTCCAAAAATTTTCTTCCCTTCTTTTTTCTTGCGCTCGAGAAAAGATATGCTTTCGCTTTTTTTGCTGGCGGTCTTTTTTTGAAACTCCAGATAGGCGCTCTGTTTATTACAATTTGAATTCTCTTCCTTTTGCTTCATTGACAAGAGTCTGTCAGATGCTTTTTTAGTTCCTCGATGGGAAACAAATCCGATGATCGAACCTCCGTGGATCGGGGAATATTCGGCATCAAATAAAGCCAACCCGTGTTTTTGTAAAAGAACGTCGATTGTTTTCAGAGTGTAGTAAAGGAGGTGCTCATGATAAATTTGATCAAAAGCTCCATTTTCCAAGATAGATTTCATATAGAGAAATTGAACGACAAACACCCCTTCTTTTTTAAGATGCTTTTGAATTGCTTCTGTCACTGAATGGAGCTCTTCTAAATGGAAAAAGACCCCAGAGGCATTGATTACATCAAATTCTTTTCCAATTTCTCGAGCCGTTGCTAAATTGAAGAAGGCGTGAATCGTTGGAACGCCACTCTGATTGGCAATTTGAGAGATCCTTTTAGCTGACTCAACACCTAAAACTTCGTATCCAAGTTTTTGATAGGCTTTAAGCTGAGTCCCGTCATTAGAGCCTATGTCAAGAACTGTTTTCTCGGTTTTAGTCCGAAAAAACCGTTCATCAACTGTTTGAGCTGTTTTTTCAAAGTGAGCCGCAAGTGAAGAAGTGACTCCCGAGAGATAGGTGTGATCGCTGAACATGACTTCTTTTTTGACTGTATGATTGAGCTGAGCCGTAGAGCACTTTTCACACACAACAACTTTTAGCGGGTAAAACAGCTCTTTCCCGACCTCATCCTTTTTGAGGAAATCATTGCCCCAAGGATGCATTCCAAGATCAATCCCAACATAAAAATCCGAATGGTCGCAAACTCTACATTTCATAAGATTTCCCCAATTAGAACTTAGACGTTTTTAAACGCGTGCATCCGAAGAAGTGGATACGCTTCTATGATTTCACGAATTCCCTCTTCTAATGTGACCCGCGGCTTCCATCCCAACGCTTCTAGTTTCTCGTTGCTAACAATATAATCTCGTTTGTCGGGATCTTCACCAATTCCTGCAGAATGAATATAGAGGTTTGGAATGAATTTCCGAATTGTCTCAGCGAGCTCTCTCTTGCTTAGATTTGCAGTCGATAGGCCCACGTTATATGCCTCTCCCCTCATTTTTGCAAAATTCTGAATGCCAAAGTGGAAGGCATAAGCGACGTCTCGAATATGGATGTAATTTCTTTTAAAATGTTCCTCAAACAGGACGATACAGCGGTCTTGACAAGCTCGAAAGGTAAAATCGTTCACCAGTAGATCCAGCCTCATTCTAGGAGAAATACCGAAAACTGTAGCTAGTCGGAAGGCTACCGCTCGTCCTGAGGAGAGCAGCTTTTCTTCGCTTTGTACCTTAAGCTGCCCATACAGAGAGATGGGGTTGAGCGGGGTCTTTTCAGTGCAAAATGATAATTTTTGTCCAATTCCATATCCGCTGTTTGTATTTGGATAAAGGATGAGCTGATCGGAGCTTGTGTGGTTCAAGAGATTTAATATCGAATCATAATTGAGTTGAGTAGCAAGAAGTGGATTGCGGTCGCATGCAGGAGCGCCGACAATTGCAGCTAATGGGATGATGATATCAGCTTTTTGCGCTTCATCTTTCAAGAGACGGTCATTGCAAACATCTCCTTGAACAAACCGGAAGCGTGGATTTGCAAAACACGCCAGAAGAGAGTGCTGTTTGTAGTAAAGGTTATCAAGAACCGTAACCGAAAAGCCTTCTCCTAGAAGGTATGGGCATAAGACCGATCCTATGTAGCCCGCGCCTCCGGTTACTAATACACGTTGTTTCATCGTACGATCCATGGTTTTAAAATTTCTTGAGCTTCATTATATGAGTTCGGCGTTCCTATGTCGATAAATCTTCCATTGTCCTCAAAGGCGAAAAATTTCCGTTGGAGAAATTTAGGAAAAAAATCGTGTTCTATTGAGTAAACTCCGGATGGAAAATCAGAAAGAATGTTCTTTTCAATCAAATAGATGCCTCCATTGATCGATCCAGGGCCAGTTCGAAGCGATTTTTCATTGAACGAGGTGACTCTATTTGAACGATCAACCGTCACAGAGCCATATCGAGTTGTGTCTTCCACTTTTCTGCATGCAATTGTAATATCGGCCCCCAATTCTTGATGAAAATGAACAAACTTTTCAAAATTGAGATCGAAATAAGTGTCTCCATTCAGGACTAAAAGAGTTGTGTCAGTAACTTGCTTGAGCGCATTCAATACAGCCCCACCTGTGCCAAGAGGGGTCGATTCGATTGAGAATTCGACCGGAATCTCTTTCTTAAGCGAGGTGATAAAAAGTTCGATAGCAGAGGCTTGATGTCCGAGAGCGAGAACAATTTTG
>CAZIML010000043.1:0-11287 GCA_964540255.1 uncultured bacterium | reverse complement strand
GCCGGGCATAGAGGAGATTGATCGTGTCGCGCACCGCAAAAAGCTGCGATTGCATCTTGATTGAAAAGGCTTGAATTTCGATGGGAAACGGGTGGTTGAGCTGGTGTTTTGAATAGCGGAAAAAATAGAGTGACTCGGGAAGTTTTTCAAGGGCCAAGGGCTCTACGGCTTTCGGGCGGACGAGGTGGATCAAAAATTCGAGGGAAGAGACCGTTTGTTCTTGGAAATGAATCGAGATGTGGGGGAGATCGCTTTTGCTTTGCATTTCGCGGATGAGAAGTTGAATTTGGCGGCTCGATTCCTCTTTGTTGTAGGGCCAAAAGACAGCGGGCGTGAGAGGAGTCGTTGCCAACATTTGCTCTTTGAGCGTTTTTTCGATGATGCGAAGTTGGCCTGTCGAGAGTTCTTTTCCTCTGGTTTTGTCGACTTCGAAGTAGCAAAAGTAGTAGGGGAATTCAGCCGAGTGCCAAATATAGAATGATTTGGGGAGTTCTGAGATGCCGGGAAGGTGTTGGTCGAGAAAATTGAGGAGCTGGTCTTTCTGAAAAGCGTAGGAGGAGGAGAAGACGAGGGCGACGCAAATGCGGGAGGGGCCCCGAAAGAGTTTCAAAAAGAGCTGTTTGGAGGGAATCGCCTCATTTTTTAGGGCAGCTTCTATTTTTTTTTTGGAGGAAGAACTGGACGCAAAGGATCATTCGGAGATGGGAATTGGTCCTGTTTGTTAAGAAATCGGTGGGGCTGTTGACCACCATTTGTTCAAAGCTCCGGTAGAGGGGGCGATTGAATAGACGGGGGAATCGAAAGGCGGTCTTCAGAACATCATCGCGCAAGATGGAGCGCTGTCTTTGGTCGAGAAAGAGAGGTTCTGGCTGCGGCTCGGTTTCTAGCTCTAAAAGCATATGAAACATCAACTTTTGGTAAAGAAGATGTAGACTATATCAAAAAGAAATTTAAAAGGGAAGAGGGAGGTTAGCGGCGGAGGCGGGGGTCGAGAGAATCTCTCAATGAATTGCCCAAAAGATTAAAGGAAAGCATCGTCAATGTGATCATGAGTGCGGGGAAAAATAGGCGCCAAGGGTAATAGCGCATCGCGCTGAGGCCATCGTTGAGCATCACCCCCCAGCTGGCAGCGGGCGCTTGGATCCCGAGGCCGAGAAAGCTGAGGAATGCTTCGGTAAAAATCGCGGAGGGGATAGTGAGAGTCATCGCAGCGATGATGGGACCCATCGCGTTGGGGATCAGATGACGGAAGAGAATGCGGAAAGGGGAGGCTCCGAGGGCGCGGGCGGCTGTGACGTAGTCGTTTTGTTTGAGCTGCAAGATTTGGCTCCGGCAGATGCGGGCCATATTGATCCATCCTGTCATTGTCATAGCGATCAAAATTGTGACCAGGCCAGATCCTCGAATGACCGTGAGGAGAATCACAACGAGAAGATAAGGGATCGTATGAAGTACGTCGCAGATCCTCATCATGATTTCTTCTGTTTTGCCTCCTGAATAGGCGGCGATCGACCCCCACAAAATACCGATGATCATATCGATGGTAGCGGCGGTGATGCCGACGAAAAGGGAGATGCGGGCTCCCCACCAAATCCGGGTGAACATATCTCGTC
Organism: uncultured bacterium; assembly: GCA_964540255.1. Lineage (GTDB taxonomy): Bacteria > Chlamydiota > Chlamydiia > Chlamydiales > SM23-39 > REEB52. The sequence goes on along the minus strand of CAZIML010000043.1, from coordinate 9,674 downwards.
CCAGCTCATCCGTTCCAAACCAAAATTGAAGAGAGGGGGGGCTGTATTTTAGCTCGAGCTGAATGTCCGAATACGAAAAAGGGGAGAAAAGGGGGCCGAAGAGAGCGAAAAAAAGGAGGAGAGAAAGGGTGAGTAGGGGGAAATGTTTAAGCATACGCCTCCTTTTTGAGGCGGATTCTCGGGTCGAAAAGGGTGTAGACGAGATCGACCAAAAACATGGCGATCATTAAAAAACTCGAAAAGAAGATGGTGAGTCCCATGATCATCGGATAATCGCGTCCATTGATGCTATGGATCATCCATTGGCCAAGACCCGGGATAGCGAAGATTTTTTCAATCATGAAGCTGCCGGTGAGAATATGAGAGGTGACAGGGCCGAGATAGGTGATGACCGGAAGTAGGGCGTTCCTTAGGCCGTGCCGGATCGCGATTCGAAAGAGGGGAAGTCCTTTAGCTTGGGCCGTTCGAATATAGTCTTGTTGCAGCACTTCGACCATGTTTGAGCGGGTGAGGCGGGCGATGAATGCGGTGGGAAGGGCGGCGAGGGCCAGAGTGGGGAGGATGGTGTGTTCAAAATCGCCCCAGCGGGCGACAGGGAGGAGGTGAAGCTTAATGGAAAAGATAAATTGGAGAAGGCTTGAGAGGACGAAATTGGGGACCGAGACTCCGATGGTCGAAATGACCATTGCAGTAGTATCCTGCCATTGCCCCCGCCGCAAGGCAGCCCAAGTTCCGAGGAGGATCCCAGTGGGGATGGCGAGGAGGAGGGCTTGGAATCCGAGGCGGGCTGAAATGGGAAATCCCTCGGCAATGAACTGGTTGACGCTTCTTCCTTGGTACACGATCGAGGGACCGAGCTCCCCATGAAGGAGTCCTTTGAGGTATTGAATATATTGGACCCAGAGGGGTTGGTCGAGGCCAAAATAGGCATAAAGCGACTTGAGCACCTCTTCGGGAATCACTCGATCTCCAATGAATGGGTCGCCCGGGATCGAGTGCATGAGGAAAAAGGTCCCTGTCACCACGCACCAAAGAGAGGCGAGGAGAATCAACGCTTTTTTTAAGAGGTATGAAATCATGTTGCCTTTCAATCTACCAAATCTTATAATTCTCGGGCATGTTCATTGGAAATAAATTTCACTTTACCAGCTTAGGCTGCGCGCGAAACCTCGTCGATAGCGAGGTGATGATCGGCATTTTGTTAAAAAATGGATTTGAGATCACCTCTCAGCCTGAGGAGGCTGATTACCTGGTTGTCAACACCTGTGGCTTTTTAGAGTCTTCCCGCCAAGAGGGGGTTCAAACCATCCAAGATTTATTTGATATCAAGAAAAAAACGGCCAAGGTGATCGTCGCTGGATGCATGGTTCAAAAGCATAGCGGTGAATTGAAAGAGAAATTTCCAAACATCCACTACATGCTGGGCTCCGGCGATGTGGAAAAAATTCTTGATGCGGTTCGAGTTGCCGAGCCCGGAGAGGCAGTGACCTCGGCCCGAAGCTATCTCGAATGGGGCGAAGTGCCACGAACTCTCTCGACGCCGAACCATTATGCCTATTTAAAGATCGCTGAAGGGTGTAAGAAACGGTGCGCTTTCTGCATCATTCCGACCATCAAAGGACCTCTGAAGAGCAAATCGAAAGAACAGGTGATGAAGGAATTCAACGCCCTTCTCTCTCAAGGAGTTCACGAGGTGATTTTGATCGCTCAAGATTTGGGCGATTTTGGAAAGGACCGGAAAGAAAAAGGGGCCTTGGCCTCTTTGCTCAAAGAGATGCTTCAAGTCAAAAAAGAGTTCTGGATCCGTTTACTCTACCTCTATCCTGACGAGATCGACGATGAATTGATTGAAGTGATCAAAAACGACGCGCGGATTTGTCCTTATCTCGACATGCCGATCCAACACATCAATAACGAGATGCTGAAGGCGATGCACAGAACGACTTCCAAGGAAGAAATTCTTGCGATTTTGGCTAAGTTGAAAAAAGAAATTCCCCACGTTGTCGTCCGGACCAGCCTGATGGTTGGCTTCCCTGGAGAAACCGAGGAGCAGTTCAACGAATTGGTTCAATTTGTGAAAACCGGCGTTCTCGATAACGTTGGTATTTTCAAATTCTCTCTGGAAAAAGAGGCTTACGCGGCTAAATTGCCCAACCAAATTTCAGAAGAAGTGAAACAGGCCCGTTTTGAAAAACTCGCTGCGGCTCAACAAAAAATGGCCCGGAAACGGAACCAAAAAATGATCGGCCAAAAGCTGGTCGCAGTCGTGGAAGGATTCCACCCTGAATCGGAAATGCTTTTGAGAGCCCGCTATAGCGGCCAGTGTCCTGAAATCGATGGACAGATCATCATCAATGATGGGCGCAAAGTGACCGGTTTTGGCAAACTCTATGAGGTGGAAATCACTGATGCCACCGATTACGATTTGATCGGCAAAGTGATTGGACCTGTTGCTAGTAAAAGAGAGGGACGAAAATTAGCATTAGTTTAAAAAAAGGGAAAGAGAAGGCGATCCGGCAGCGGCACCATTGGATTTATTCTGGCGCTGTCGCCTCTTTGCCCCATTTCACAGATGGCGATGTAGCGGAAGTTTTCTCCTCAACGGGGGAAAGGCTCGGCCTTGCGATGCTGAATCAGGGACGCTCGATTCTCGGTCACATGGTTGCGTTTGGGAATGAAACGCTTGAAGAGGCCCTTTTTGAACGAATCTGCGAGGCGGCCCGTCTTCGAAGCCGCTGGTTTGATCCAAAGAAAACGAATGCAGTCCGACTGATCAACGCTGAAGGAGATGGGGTTCCGGGTCTCATTGTCGACGCCTATAAAGATGTTTTAGTCATGCAGGTGGCAAACCCCGGAATTGAGCGGATCAAGGGGTCGATTACCGAACACCTAATCCGAGAATTTAAACCCCGCGCTCTTTACGAAAAGTCTACTTCCTTCATGCGGAAGAAAGAGGGACTCGATGAAGTACGGGCTCTTCTTTATGGGGAAGATCAACCCGAAATCGAGGTCCTTGAAAATGGGCTCCGCTATTCAGTGCATGTGTTAGAAGGGCAAAAGACGGGTCTATTTCTCGATCAAAGAGAGATGCGGGCCCTCGTTCGGAATGTGAGCGAAAATAAACGGGTCCTCAATTGCTTTGCCTATACAGGTGGCTTCTCGATTTCTGCTTTGGCTGGCGGTGCGCTCCATGTGGTTAGAGTTGAGATGAGCGCAAAATGTGGTACGCGCATTGAGAAGAATTTGGAGCTCAATGCCCTTTCAAACCATCGATTCATCTGCGAGGATGTCTTTGACTATCTCAAGACAGCTGAATGGAACTACGACCTCGTGATTCTCGATCCCCCAGCCTTTGTGAAAAAGCGCAACGATATTGATAAAGCCTTTCGAGCCTACAAGGATCTCAATGCCCATGCGATGAGAAAAATGGCTTCAGGCTCTCTTCTTTTAACCTGTTCCTGCTCCTATCACGTGGACGAAAGTTTATTTCAAAACATCCTCTTCCGCGCGGCCCATGAATCGGGACGTAAAGTGCGCATTCTCGAGAAGCACCGCCAGGCGCATGATCACCCAATCTCGATTTTCCATCCGGAAAGTTCCTATCTCAAGAGTTTTTTGCTTTATATCGAATGATCGTTTTTTGTAAAATCGAGGTGTGAAAAAGATTCTGCTCGCTTCACTCTCCCGAATCGCCTTTCTCCTCCTCTCTCTCCGTTATCGAATTGAGTTTCGGGGCGATGAGGGTTTGAAAGAGAGGCTGAAAAAAGGGGAGGGGATCCTCTTTATCCCGAACCACCCTTCTGAAATCGAGCCCCTCTTCTTGACGCTGAGGCTTTGGCCCCATTTCTTTTTCCGCCCGATAGCTGTCGAATATGCCTTTCGGGTCTCATTTCTCCGCCCCATTTTGAAGATGATGAGGGCCATCCCGATCCCAAAATTTTCTGTTTCGGTCAATCCCATCAAAGCGAAGGCTGCCTTGGCTGCGATCGATGAAGCTTCTCAAACGTTGAAAGGAGGGGGGAGCCTTCTTCTCTACCCCGCTGGTGGGTTGAAGAGCGGGGCAAAAGAGGTGATCGGGGGAACTTCGGCAGTCCACACCCTTCTCTCTCAATTCCCGAATGTGAATGTCGTTTTAATCCGTGTGACAGGGCTCTGGGGGAGCTCCTTTTCTCAGGCATTGACGGGAGCCTCTCCCCATGTAACCGACGTGTGTCTCTTTGGCTTGAAAGCCCTTTTGAAAAATGGGCTTTTTTTTCTTCCGCGGAGAAAAGTAGTGATTGAATTAGAGGCCAATCCGCCAGATTTCCCAAGAGAAAAATCTCGGGTGGAGCTGAACCAATATTTAGAAAATTGGTACAACCGCTCGATTGAACCGCTCCAGATCGTCCCCTATCAATTTTGGAGTCGGAAAAAACCGGCTCCTTATGTAAGAAGCAAAAAGGTGATTTCGGGGGGAGCTTTGATCGATCCCGCAATCCAGGAGAAAATTTACGGAGAAATCAGGCGGATTCTCGATGATCCGGAGTTGGAGCTCACTTTTGATAAAACGTTGACGGGCGATCTCGGGATGGATTCATTGAACATCGCTGAGTTAAGCGCCTACTTGATCCACAATTTCGAGGTGGGAAATTTTCGGCCCGAGGATCTGGCGACCTCGCGATCGGATGCGATGGGAACCGTTGAAGATGTTCTCCGAGTGGCTGCTGGAGCTGTATTGACTTTGAAAGAGCCTTTGGATGAGGAGCTGAAAGAATGGCCTGAGGAGGGGATTCGACCCGATCCAATCTCTCCTCAGGGAAAGACGATTCCCGAAGCCTTTTTATCGATCTGCCGGCGGATGGGGTCGCATGCTGCTTGCAACGACTTTACGAGCGGGGTCGCCAGCTACTCAAAGCTCCACCGCTCCGTTCGGGTTCTAGCTGCCTATTTTCAAAACTTCCCGGAAGAGCGGGTTGCAGTGATGCTCCCCGCTTCGGTCGCAGCTTTTGCGGTCGTTCTCGCTCTTCATTATGCGGGGAAGGTGCCGGTGATGCTCAATTGGACTTTGGGGTCTCGCTATTTGGATGAGATGATGAAGATGAGCGGCGCAAAAGAGGTGATCTCTTCTCACCGGTTCATCGATCGAGTCTCTCAGATTGATTTTGGCCCTCTCGCGGGGAAATTAACATACCTTGAGACCCTCCGATCTCAGCTCAACTGGAAAACAAAACTAAAAGGGCTCTTTTTATCCCCAGCTCCTATTGACCCTGAGGCTCCCGCTGTCCTGCTATTCACTAGCGGAAGCGAGGCCCTTCCCAAGTGCGTCCCCCTCACTCACACAAACATCCTCTCCAATGCTGCCGCCGCTTTTGAAGCATTGAGTCCATTGACTCGAACTGATGCGAATTACTCTGTTCTTCCTCCCTTTCACTCGTTTGGCTTCAATTGCTCGGGACTTCTTCCTCTTCTTTCGGGGGTGAAAACGACGTTTTACCCTGACCCGACAAATGGGGCGGCGATTGCCGGAGGGATCGCCCGCACTCAGTCAACCCTGTTTGCAGCTCCCCCCAGTTTCATCAAGAGAGTCTTTGCGGCGGCCTCCCCAGAGCAGTTAAAAACCATTCGCCTCTATATTTCTGCCGCAGAAAAAGCTCCGCCTGAAGTCATCCGGCAGGCTGAATCGATGGGGGGTGAGTTTTTGGAAGGGTATGGGGCGACCGAGTGCAGCCCGGTCGTCGCTTTGAACCGCCCTAGGATGCCAAAGAAAGGGGTGGGACGACTTGTCAAAGGGGTTGAACTCTTGACTCTCCATCCAGAAACCCACCTTCCCCTTCCTTTTGGCTCCGAAGGGGAGATCTGTTTGAGGGGAGCGAGTATTTTTAAGGGGTATATCGGCTCTAAAAAAGCTCCTTTTATCGAGATCGATCAGAAATTGTGGTACCGGACGGGCGATCTTGGACACCTAGATGTGGAAGGGCATCTCCATCTTTCAGGGCGCTTGAAGCGGTTCATTAAAATGGGCGGAGAAATGATCAGTCTAGGAGTGATCGAGGAAGTTTTGGCTGAACGGTTAATGAAAGCAGGGCGGATCGATCCAAATATTCCATCGATCGCCGTTTCTGCCAAAGATTCTGCAGTTCTCCTCTTCTCATTGATTCCCCTCGCTAAAGAAGAGGCCAATCAGATCCTCAAAACAGCTGGATTGAGTAATCTGATCAAAATTTCCGCCGTCAAAGAGGTCTCTGAGATTCCCATTATGGGAACGGGAAAAGTGGACTACCGAAAGCTCCTAGAGCTCTGATCTTTTTATTAAAAATGGGTGCCGATTCCTAACCGAACTGTGGGGGTTAACAGTGTTAGAAGTGGCAACCCAAAATAATCAACGAGATTGAAAATAACTCCTCCATCAATAAAACCTGAAACACCGCTGCTAGGGGGTGGATATGGAGAAAACTGAAAGCCGCAAAATCCATTGATGATTATAGGCTCGTTTTTCCCCATGAGCCAACCAGGCCCTGCCCCAAAGTAGAAATTGGAATATTGCCTATGGGGATAGTAAAGATACGAGATGCCGAGTTTTTGTACCGATCCATAGGAATAATCACATTCAAAGCCTTGCTTCACTGTCTGCGTGCGTATACTTAAACCACACCCGCCACCAGGTAAAAATCCTTGTCCATACACAGCTAGATCAATATGATAATTCTCTTCTACGTTAGCCATTGGAGGTACTTTCGATTCCTCGGTCCTTTCCATTCCCTGTGCATTTGAATGAAACATAGATGAAATTAAAAGTAGTGTGCAAATTCTCATAATAATCTTTGATTATATTCTGTGTCTTTTTTTATTGTATAGATCTTTCGTTTAAAAAAGGGTTTTAAAATGAAGTTTTATAGTCGCCCTTGATTTAAATCTTTAAAGTCGGTTCACTCAAAAAATATGAACCCGAAATTTGCCATTCGCCCTTCGACCCTTTTCTTCTGCTCCATCGCTGCGATTGGCGGGATTCTTTTTGGTTACAATACGAGTGTGATTTCAGGCGTTCTCCTTTTCGTCACAACTGACTTTCAATTGAGCACGATTCAACAGGAGGTGATCGTCAGCACTCTTCTCATCGGCGCGTTGATCGGTGCTTTGAGCGGCGGATTCATCGCCGACTTTTTCGGAAGAAAAAAAACCCTTTTTTTCACCCTCCTCCTCTTTTTTATTGGAGTGTTCACTTTAACTGAATCTGCTGGGTTCAACACCCTCCTTGTTGGCCGGTTTATCTCAGGAGTTGCGGTTGGGATCGTCTCGATGGCAGTTCCCCTTTATATTGCAGAAATGTCTCCTCCTGAGAATCGAGGAAAGCTGGTTTCTCTCAACCAACTTTGCATTACGCTCGGTATTTTGATCGCCTACATCGTCACTTACCTTTACGCTGGAAAAAGCGATTGGCGCTCCATGTTCAGTTTTGCGTTTTTTCCAATCGGCGCTCAGTTTCTCGGCCTCTTTTTCATCCCCGAAACTCCCTCCTGGAAAGAGAAAAAGCGAGAAACGGTCCAAAAAGGGGAGTGGCGTCAGCTGTTTAGTTCCTCAGTGCGAAAGCCCTTTTTGATCGGGATCGGGATGGCTGTTTTTCAATCGATCACAGGGATCAATACGGTGATTTATTATGCGCCGCAGATTTTTCAGCTCGCCGGCTACCAAGCGGCTCAAACGGCCCTTTTTGCGACGATGCTGATTGGGATTGTGAACGTTCTTGTGACGATCGTCTCTCTTTGGCTGATCGATCGGATTGGGAGGCGCCCTCTTTTGATTCTCGGTTTGATCGGGATGGGAGCCTCTCTTCTTCTCCTCGCCCTAGCTTTTTTCACCCGGGGTCCGATCACCGGACCGATGGCCCTTTTCGGCCTATTGATCTATGTCGCCTTTTTTGCAGTGAGTCTCGGGCCTGTCGCATGGCTCCTCATTTCGGAAGTCTATCCTCTTGCGATCCGCGGCCGGGCGATGGGAATTGCCACATTTTCAAATTGGGTCGCCAATTATTTTGTTTCGCTCACCTTTCTCACACTCATCCAAGTCCTCGGCTCCTCTGGAACTTTTGCCCTTTACGCATTCATTTGCTTTTTGGGGCTCTGGTTTGTTATAAAGCTAATTCCAGAGACGAAAGGAAAAACCTTCGAGCAAATTCAACAATTTTGGACAAAGCCATGAGCTACAGCGAGATTCAAACCATCCTCTCCTCCGATGCGGAAAAACTTCTCCAACACACCTGCAAGACTGTGCCGAAGGATAAACTCCACCTTCCGGGCCCTGATTGGGTCGATCGGATCTTCGCTCAAAGCAACCGAAATATTCGGACGCTGCGGAGCTTGCAGGCTCTTTTCGGCCATGGAAGATTGGCGAATACGGGCTATCTTTCGATCCTTCCGGTCGATCAAGGGATTGAACATTCGGCAGGAGCCTCCTTCTCTCCCAACCCTGAATACTTCGACCCAGAAAATATCATCCGCCTTGCGATCGAGGGGGGGTGCAATGCAGTCGCCTCCACTTTGGGGGTCCTTGGCTCTGTCGCTCGGAAATATGCTCATAAAATTCCGTTTCTCATGAAGATCAACCATAACGAACTGCTCCGCTATCCAAACATCCACGATCAAACTCTGTTCGCCACCGTGAAGCAAGGATACGAGATGGGGTGCGTCGCGATTGGAGCGACTATCTATTTTGGCTCGGAAGAGTCGCGCCGTCAAATCATCGAGGTGAGCCATGCGTTCGCCCATGCCCATGAACTGGGGATGGCGACGGTTCTCTGGTGCTATTTGCGCAATCCTGAATTCAAAACAGTAGAAAAGGATTATCACGACTCTGCAGATCTTACTGGGCAGGCCGACCATTTGGGGGCCACGATCGGGGCTGATATCGTAAAACAAAAGCTCCCTACTTGTAATGGTGGGTTCAAGACGTTGAAGTTTGGGAAAGTGGACGAAAAAATGTACACGGCCCTCTCTTCTGACAATCCGATCGATCTCACCCGCTATCAAGTGATCAATGGGTATAACGGCCGGATTGGTCTCATTAATTCCGGGGGCCCGTCGGGGAAGAATGACCTTCATGAAGCAGCGATGACCGCTGTGATCAATAAAAGAGCAGGGGGAATGGGGCTGATTTCAGGGCGGAAAGCGTTCCAAAAATCGATGAGGGAAGGGGTCCAAATTCTCCATACCATCCAAGACGTCTATCTTTGTAAAGAAATCACCGTCGCTTAAATTCGAGCGAAGTCGATGTGGCCATTTTGCGTATCGACGTGGATCAGCTTCACTTTCACAAAATCGCCCACGTCGACCCCTTGAAAGTTTTTGGTCACTTTTCCTTCGACGGGAGGAGAAAAAAGACGAACCCATGTCCCTTTTGGGGCTGACCCGGTGATCATCCCTTCAAATGTTTTTCCCACCTCTTTTTCCAATACCATTGCGGCGGCGCATTTGATGAGGCGCCGCTCTACTTTTGTCGCATCGTCCTCTTTTTGGGTGCAATGGGCGGCAAGTTCTCCCAACTCAAGGGTGGAGTAGGCTTCTTTTTGTTGATACAGAGCCCTTTTCAAGAGGCGTTGCATGATCAGGTCGGGAAAACGGCGGTTGGGGGCGGTTGCATGGGTATACTCCTGTTCCGCCAAATCAAAGTGGCCCGGAGAGGCTTTTCCCGGAAGAGAGAGA
>CAZIML010000042.1:0-11727 GCA_964540255.1 uncultured bacterium | reverse complement strand
GGGGGCTTCCTCTATAGCCGTTTCGTGAGAAAAGCAGGGCTTCAAAATGCGGTCCTCTTCACTCCCCTCTTCTATTTTGCCGTCTACTCGATTTGGGTTTGGCACGACTCAATGGCTCTCGCCGTCCTCGGCCTTGTTGCAGTGGATGGAGTCCTTTTCACAGTGGAGGACAACTGCTTCAATCTCCTCTCCAATGCGGTCCCCTCGAAACTGAAATCGAGAGTCCGGATCATCAACGACTCCTTTTTTGAGCCGATCGGGATGCTCGTGAGCGCCCTCCTCCTCTTCTGCGTCGATTCAGGAAGCAAGTGGCTCGGATTCTCGCTCGCGATCGCGGCTTTAATCATCACCCTCGTCATTCGGGCGATCTACCCCCAATCGATCCTCACCAACCTGAAAGAAAATGCCCTCCACTTTGAAAGGAGGCTGAAAAATTGGTTTATCACTTGGACGCGAAGAGAGCAAAAAGAGGCCAAAAAAGATATTTTAGAGGCGCTCCAATCGAGCCATTCGGAGGAAATTCAGCTCCTTGCGATCGAATCGCTCTTTCAAATGGGAGAGGGGCTCTCTTCTGTCATTCAGACCGCAAGACGCCTCGGAACGGTTTCAAAAATTCATTTCCTCCGCCTTCTCGATGCGAGCCCCTTCGGCAATGACCCGAGGGTAATTGAGCTGATCGATGGCTGGACGGATGAAAATGAGTCGCCCGAGCTGGCCAAATGGGCCGATTTTTATCTCGCTAAAAGGGGTTTTCACCACCCAGACAAAGTGGAGGATGATCTCGACCACCCCGACCTTTTCCTCCGCGGCGCTGCGATCCTCACGATGAAAAAATCGCTGGCCAATCAGTCGCTCGATTATGCAGCTCTCAACCGGACAATTGCGGCCAAAAAGCTCGACTTGATGCTCAAGTCGGAAAGAATTGACGAGATCAGCATGGGGCTCGATATTTTAGCCGAGGAGAGTCACTTGGAAGCGGCGGAACGGGCCCTTCCTTTCTTGAGCCATGAAGCAATTGTGGTGAAACGGGCCGCCGCCCGCTGCATCGCAAAACTGGCCGACAAAAAACTTGCCCGCCATGCTCCCCGCCTGATTGAAGAATTGGAGGCGGCCCGAGATAACACCTTCCGCCTCTCAATCCTCGACGCTTTAGGAAAAATCGCCGACTCCACTATGACGAAAGAGCTCCTTTTGGCCAGCGTTCATTTCCGCCCTAGCGAGCGGAGAAGAACGGAAGAGGTGATCATTCAGATGGGGCTTAAAATCGTCCCCCTCCTCTTGAACTTGACGAAAGATATCGCCCTCCCTGAAAGAGCGAGGATCTTAGCAGGAAAAATTTTAGGGCGTCTCGCCCTTCCCCAGCTTCAGGCCAACTTGATCGATATCCTCGATATTGAAATTGAAAGAGCCTACTTTTATTTTTACTTTGGCCATACGATCCAAAAACAGCACCCCCTCTATGATCTGGAGATGCTCCAAAGCGCCCTTCTGACCGGCTATCAATCGGTGATCGACTTCATCATCCACCTTCTCGGAGCCGCCGGCTCATTGGAAGATCCAGAACTCCTAGTGAGAGCCCTCCATAGCCGCAATGCAAAGGTCCACTCCCATGCTGTCGAGAGCTTAGAAAAAACGTGCGACGTCAGGATCTTTAAGTTGATCGCTCCCTTAGTTGACGACCTTCCTCTTGAAGAGAAGATGGCCGCCTGTCTCCGCTGGCAAGGGGATTATCCGAAACTCACCCTCTCCGAACTCCTCGGCAAACTCGAACAATCGCCCTCTCTTTTCGATAAAATCGTCGCGATCCGCCTCAAAGCGAAACTCCAAATGCCCAACTGGAAGCAGCAACTGCGCGAACAGATGAAGCATTCGGATGAAACCTTCCATCAATTTGCATATGAGCTGTTAGAATCATGAAGAGTATCATTGAAAAAGCCTTCTTTTTGAAAAAAACCCGCCTCTTCAACGATCTCGATCTTGAGGTTCTGTTGGCGATTGCGGAAAAGCTCCACGAAGATGAATATGACCAAGATGAGAAGGTGTTCACTCCGGGCCAAGTGGCCAACCGGATCTATCTGATCGCTGAAGGGACCGTTCAAATTTTCAATGAACAGCGCCTCCCCCTCTCGGAACTCCACCCCGGCGACTACTTTGGCGACGAGTCGCTCTTCAATGAGCAGCCCCGCAGCTATGCCGCTGTTTGCAAAACCGACACCCTCTTTTACACCATCTCGCGGAGCCACCTCCTTTCAGTCATCTCCGAGTGCCCCTCGGTCGCGGTCACCCTTCTTCAATCCTATTCCCAACTCCTCCCCTGCAGGCATCCCTCATGAAGATCAGAACCCGGATGCTCCTTTTCCTCCTCCCCACCCTTCTTTGCAACGTCGCCCTTGTCGCTCTCCTCCTCGCCTATAACTGGATGGGCGAAACAGGGAGCCATAAATTCCATATTAGCCTTTTTTTGATCATCGGAAGCGCCCTCTTCACCATTCTGATTATGGTCGCCTCCCTCTTCATCATCGCCAATAAAATCTCCCGCCCCGTTCAAAAGCTCAATAATTCAGCCCTAGCGATCGCCGCCGGTCAATATGGGGAATCGATCCAGGTCGACGGCCCCAGAGAGATCGTGGAGCTCGCCAACACTCTCAATACGATGAGCGAATGCCTTCACGAAAATATCAATCGTCTCAAGGAAAACTCCCTTTTGAGAGAAAGGATGTATGGGGAATATGAGTGCGCCATGCTCTTGCAGCACATGATGCTTCAAAAAAATATTGATGATTGCAGATCGGACGCGGTCGCGGTTAAATCGATCACCTTTTTCTCAGAAAGCCCCCGCGGCCTTCTCCTCGACTTTCCTAAAGCGGGGGAAAATTTCCTCATCCACATGGCCGAGGCCGAAGAAGAGGGGTTCGAAGGGATGTATCAGCTCCTCACCCAATATAAGCTCTCAAAAGAGAGTCAAACCCACTCGGCCCTTCTCCTCGATCGGAACCTCTCGACCCTTCAAATCAAAGGGCCTCACACCCCCATATTCTGGTCTCACGATGATGAAAAAATTGTTGAGCCGAATAATGGGATGATTAAAGTTGAATCAGGGGATTATCTCTTTTTATTCAACCAAGGGCTTCTCAGGTTCTACAAGGGGCATAAACAAATTTCTGAGTTTTTGAGCAAAGTCCTTAAAGTCTTCGCCTCAGACGGCTTAGAAACCACCTCCGCAATGCTCCAAAAGGAGCTCGCCTTCGCCACCAAACGGAAAGACCTCGAAGAGGACATCCACCTTCTCTGCTTTCAAATATTAAATATATAAGCACTCTTTCTTTTGTTTAAAATTCTTTATCTTTATTTTATTATTTAGTATAATTAATACACGTAATAACAATAAACAAAGGACATAATATTATGGCAACAACAGCTGCACGAGTACCTGAAACCATCAGGAGCGCCATTCAAACAAGAATGGATAATTTAAATTCAGTGATTGCATCTGGCGACATTGAGAAAGTGAATACAGTTGCGAGAGCTTTTATGAATGAAATGCATGGTCGAATCCTCAGCCTCGAATTAAGTATTGAACGCCTCGAGGGGGAAACGAAAAAACTTCAAGAATTTAAGACTGGAGTTCTAGACACTTTCGAAGAGGATGAGCCAGGGGATGTTGATGCTGCCGAAAGATTAACTGATCGTACAATCGAAGAAAACACAAATCAAATCGCTGAATCAAAAGCTGCGATTGAAGCATTAAACACTTTCGCCGCCAAACTGAAAGAGTACGCTCAAGAAGAGAGAGAGAGCTCATGCAATCTTGGACGTGGGGCATACTTGCTCTTGACAGCCGCAGTCGCCGTAGCAAGTGGGATTGCCGCTCGATATTATTAATCAGAATCTCTTTGAAGAACCCCTTCCTGAAGGAAGGGGATTCTCTTTAGCCTATTATGCGTTCACTTTCCGCTTCTCAATGTAGTCTACAACATCACCCACCGTTTTGAGCTTCTCAGCATCTTCCTCTGAAATCTCAAAACCAAAGCGCTCTTCAAAAGTCATGATTAACTCTGTCAGGTCAAGCGAGTCGGCGTTCAAATCTTCGACGAAGGATTTCCCTAGCGTCACATCGGCGACATCAACACCTAATTGTTCGACGATGATCTCAATCACTTCTTTTTGTATTGTCATAGTTTCCTTTGGGGTTTTACATCACCATCCCGCCATCCACCGTGAGGACTTGGCCTGTTATATAACTGGCGTTGTCGCTCGCGAGAAAGAGGGAGGCTTGAGCGATATCGCGGGGCTGCCCGATACGGCTCAATGGGATTTTTGTTAAAATAGTTTCTTTAACCGCATCGGGCAACCCGTCGGTCATCTGAGTTTCAATATAGCCAGGGGCGATACAGTTGGCTCGAACCCCGCGGCTTGCAAGTTCTTTCGCTAAAGATTTTGTAAGGCCGATCATTCCTGACTTGGACGCCGCGTAATTGACCTGCCCAGCGTTTCCAGTAAGGCCGATGACCGATGCGATATTGATGATCGTTCCACTTTTTGCTTTCATCATGGGGCGCGCTAACGCTTTGCAAGTGTTGTAGACCGACTTCAAGTTGACATCGATCACAAGATCCCAGTCCGCCTCGCTCATTCTCATGAGGAGGTTATCCCGAGTGATCCCGGCGTTGTTAACGAGGATGTCGATCTTCCCGAATTCTTTGAGGATTTTCTCTACAACCTGATCCACTTCCTGCGACTTGGAAACATCGAGAAGAAAGTAGGCAGCTTTCTGGGCCGGATCGTTTTTGACCGCCTCAATCTCTTTCAGGGCTTGTTCAGCTCGCTCTTGATTGGTTCCTAAAATGATTACATGGGCTCCCTCTTCTGCATAAAGAGCGGCGATCGCTTTACCGATTCCAGCCGTTCCCCCCGTGATGAGCGCCACTTTTCCCTTAAGCATTTGCATTCGCCAACTCCAGATCTGAAATTTTTTCAATCGATGAACCGCCGGCAATCCCCATTTTTCGGTTGAGGCCGGACAGGGTTTTGCCGCACCCAATCTCGATAAAATGGTTGACGCCTGCTTTCTTCATCGCCTCAATTCCCTGCTCCCATCGGACCGATTGAGTCACTTGGCAAAGGAGATTTTTTCGAATCTCTCCACTTGATGAGACAAAGCCGCCAGGGACGTTCATGACGAGCGCCACTTCGGTGTCGATCAGCTGGATCGCTTCTATATAAGGAGATAGTCCCAATTGGGCCGGCATCATGAGGGCGCTGTGGAAGGCTCCATGCACAGTGAGAGGGATCACCCTTTTGGCTCCTCTCTCTTTCAGTGTTAAAGAGGCTTTTTCAACCCCTTCGCGGGTTCCTGAAATGACCGTTTGTCCGGGTGCGTTGAAATTAGCGACCCACACACCCTCTAGTCCCTTCACTGCAGATTCTATCCCCGCTGCATCGAGTCCGAGCACGGCCGCCATAGTTCCTGGGACTGACTCACACGCTTCATTCATCAATCGGGCGCGCGCTTGGACTAATTTGAGCGTATCCGCAAATCCTAATCGTCCCGATGCGTAGAGGGCCGTATACTCCCCTAAACTCAGGCCAGCGCAAACGTGGGGCTTTAGGTCGGGAATCTGCTGCAAAACAGTCCGAAGAATCGCAACGCTCGTCACGAAAATCGCCACCTGGCTATTTTTCGTCTGGGTCAATAACTCTTCGGGCCCTTCAAAAATGATTTTCGAGAGGTTCATCCCTAAAAGGTCGTTCGCCTCTTCAAATGTTTCGCGGGCAATCAAGAAAGAGTCGAAAAAATCTTTCCCCATTCCCACATATTGGGCTCCCTGGCCCGGAAAAATAAAAGCGCGCATCATTCTGCCCTCAAAATCCCCGATCCCCAAGTGAGACCAGCTCCAAAGGCGGTCAAGAGGATCCGCTCCCCTTTTTGCAACGGAGCTTTCCGCAGTAGCTCGTCGAGGGCGATCCCCACTGAAGAGGCCGAAGTGTTTCCATATTTCTGTACAGTTTTAAAAATCCGCTCAGGAGGAAGATGCTCGAATCGCTTCGCAATCGCATCGATGATTCTCATATTTGCTTGGTGCGGGATTAGCCAGCTGATCTCCTGCTCGATCACTCCAGCCGCCTCTAAACACTCTTTGCAGGAAGCTTCCATCCGGCGAACCGCATGCTTGAAGACCTCGTTCCCCGCCAATTGAATATAGTGTTGATCGGCCTGAACGGTCGCAGAGGAGGCAGGAAGACGGCTTCCGCCGGCAGGTAAAATAATGAGCTGCGCTTGATCCCCATCGGCCCCGAGCTTCACCGCATCGATCGAAAGCCCTTTCCCGGTTCCTGAAACGACGGCCGCGGCAGCCCCGTCGCCGAATAAAATGCAGGTGGAGCGATCCTTATAGTTGGTGATCGAGGAGAGCTTCTCAGCTGCAACAATCAAAATATTTTTATGAAGTCCACTTTCGATAAAAGATTTGGCCATCGAGAGCAAATAGAGGTACCCGGTGCAGGCCGCTTGAATATCGACCGCAGAGGCTCTCCGAGCGCCGATCGCGCTCTGGATCAAGCAGGCGGTGCTGGGAAAGAAATAGTCAGGGGTCAGGGTGGCGACTAAAATGAAATCGATATCATCGGGAGTGAGCCCTGCATTTTCAATCGCAGCCCGGGCAGCGGCAGTTCCCATGTGGGAGGTGAACTCATCCTCACGAGCGATCCGCCTCTCCTTCATCCCCGTCCGAGTCACAATCCACTCGTCCGAAGTCTCGACCATCTTCTCTAAGTCGTGGTTGCTCAAGACCTTTTCAGGGAGGTAGGAGCCTGTGCCTATAATTTTTGCTTGATGTTGCTTCATATATGGGTGCGAGTTTAGCCGATTGCCCTTTAATTTGGAAGATCTGTATGATCCAACAGAAACCCTCAATTCAAATTAAAGATATGGCCCACAAGTTTCCTGAAGACCTTCTCACCCTGATCGGACATTTAAAAAAATTGCCTGGCGTCGGAACCCGAACCGCCGAAAGATTTGCCTTTGAACTCCTCACTTGGAGTCCCTCGAACCTCGCAGCTCTTTCAGGGGCGCTCCAAAATCTCCCAGAAAAACTCCCCCCCTGCCCAACTTGCGGCTGTCTCACCGACCGAGGCCACTGCAAATTTTGCCACCACCGTGAAACCCACTCGCTCTGCATCCTCGCCTCACCGCGCGACGCTTATGCCATTGAAGAAACGGGCCATTATAAAGGACTCTACCACGTGATTGAACACCTCCTCTCTCCGCTCGATGGACGCCACACGAGCACACTCCGTCTCGACAAAATCGAAGCGAGAATCAAAGAACACAAGATTGAAGAGATCATCATCGCGTTTGATTCAACGCTCGAGGGAGATACAACAGCCCTCTATCTAAAAAACGCTCTCCAGCGTCCCGACATTTCCATCTCGCGCCTCGCATTTGGACTTCCCGTCGGCGGCAGCCTCGAATACACAGACAGTTCGACTCTTGCAAGAGCCTTGTCCGGCCGCCAGTCAATTTAAAAGAGTTGCGCAAATTCAGGAAGATTTTTATAATCGAGCGACTACGACGGATCATGTCTAATGCGATTAATCAAATCCTATGCCCTCCTCTCTATTTTGCTTGCGAGCGCGACAGCTCCGCTGGCTGCTGCTGAACTTTACGATGATCGAAAAGTTTCCCATATCGAAGTGATCATCGACTCCGATGGCGATGCAGGCGCTGATGCAACGCCTGTTCTTTCGCGCCTGAAAACTCAGGAGGGAGACGAATTTTCTCAACTCACCTTCGATAGCGACCTTAAAACTCTCTCCGAGGAATATGACCGAGTCGAACCGAAGATCCGACTCGAGAACGGGAAAGTGGTGATCACCATCCGGGTCGTCCCTAAACCGATCATCCACCAAGTACAGTGGAACGGAAACACTCAATATGGGGTTTCGACTCTTCAAGGAGAGCTCGACATCAAGCCGAACACTGTATTCAATCGGCAAGAGTTCAATAAAGCGCTCAATAAGGTGAAAGAGTTTTACTTCAAGAAAGGATATTTTGAATCTCAAATCACCTATTCATTAGAACCGATTCCCGGAACCAACCAAGTCGACATCTTGATCGATGTACAAGAAGGGCGCCCGGGCCACATCAAGAAAATTGAACTCAACGGATTCACCAGCGCCGAACAGGATGACTTAAGAGAGCAGATGTATTTGAAAAAATACAACTTCCTCACAAGCTGGGTCACAGGCTCCGGAATCTACCGCGACGAAGCGCTCGAACAAGACCGGATGACGATTACCAACTACCTCCATAATAAGGGGTACGCCGACGCAAAAGTAGAGATCAACCTGATCGATGACGTTCCCAGCGGCAAATTAATCGTTGAAATCACAGCCCACAGAGGGCAGCTCTACCGATTTGGAAAGATCACTTTCGAAGGAAACACCCTCGTTACCGATGAAGAAGTGGCCAAGCGCTCTCTTCTTGCCTCAGGGGAAAATTTTTCTCCCGATAAAGTGCGCGACACATCCCAGGCGATCAAAGATCTTTACGGACAAAAAGGATATATCGACGCGAGCGTCCAATTTGAAACGATCTTGAAGGAAGATGAGCCCATTTTCGACGTTCACTTCACCATCGAAGAGGGGCAGCAATATAAAGTCGGCCTAGTCCATATCTTTGGCAACGTCTCAACCAAATGCAATGTGATCCTCCGCGAATCGCTCCTCGTCCCTGGAGAAACCTTCGACTCACGGAAATTGAAAGCGACCCAAGCGAGACTTGAGGCGATTGGTTACTTCAAGAGCGTCAACGTCTATGCGGTGAGAACAGCAGACGATGACAATCTGGGCGATACCTATCGAGACGTTTATATCGAAGTGGAAGAGACAACCACCGGCAACGTGAGCCTCTTCATGGGCTTTAGCTCCATGGACGACGTCTTCGGCGGTCTCGACCTCACTGAGAGGAACTTCAACATCCGAGGAATCGGAAAAGCGCTCACAGGAAAACTCTCGTCCCTTCGCGGCGGCGGTGAATATTTCCACGTCCGAGGAACCGTCGGTAAAAAACAAAATAGCGTCCTCATCTCATGGATGAACCCTTATGTGAATGACACCCTCTGGCGTCTCGGAGTCGAGGTGAGCCGGACATGGAGCGAACTTCAAAACAACGTCAAAGTGGTCACCTACGGAGGCTCAGTCTATACCAACTATCCCTTAAGCAATTATTGGACCGCTGGGATGAGACAAAGAGTGAGACACTCCAAAGACCATCTGAGCATCGACCCCCTCGATGACTCCCCCATCGCCATCGCTTCGGCCAACAGTGTGAAAGAGCAACTCGATCAAAATGGGCTCATTTCGGCATTCAGCGGCAACTTGAGCTACGACTCCACCGACAACCCCTATAAACCCCATCGCGGTTGGAGATCCTATTTTGAAACGGAAGTGGCAGGCATTGGAGGAAAGTATGACTTCTTCAAAGTGAGCTACCTCAACACGATCTACTTCCCCATCTGGAGAAGCGGCACTCTGAAGCTGCGCGGCGACCTCAAGTATATTTTCCCCTTCGGGAGAACAAACGATAAGACAGTCCCCTATAGCGAACGGTTCTTCCTCGGCGGCGAGACCACGGTCCGCGGCTACAAGCCCTTCCTCCTCGGACCTGTTGTCGAGTTGTCGAATAGCGCCGGCCAATTAGAGCCGACCGACACCCCGTATGGCGGTCTCTCTTCAGGTCTTGTCTCCCTCGAATACAACCAAGAAATTTTTAGAATGTTGGACGTCTTCACCTTCATCGATGCTGGTAGCGTCACCTTTGGCACCTTTGAGATGGAAAAGGTACGCCCCACGATCGGGGTGGGAGTCCGGATCGACATTGGAAACCGGACCCCAATTATGGTCGGTTATGGATATCCACTAGTCAAAAATGACCGAAATAGTCAAAAATGGCAAAAAGTCTTCTTCTCAATGGGTGGACAATTTTAACAAAAATAGGAGCAGATATGCGTAATTTCTTCGTTTCAGCAACCCTTGTTTTGGGATCCCTCGCTCTCCCAGGATTTGCTGCGGATGCACCCGTCATTGGCGTTGTCAATTTCTCCGCCTGCGTCACTGAATCAAAAGCGGGTAAAAAAGAACAAGAGAACATGGAGACGATGCGCAAGCAAATGTCTTCCATGATCGAAGACACAGAAAAAGAGATCCGCGAAATCGCTGCAAAGTTTGATGACACAGAGTATCTTGACAGCCTCTCTCCCAAGGCGGAAGAAGAGTTGAAAACCCGCTTCCAAGCGCTCCAAGAAGATCTTGGCCGCTATCAAAACCAGTTCTACCAAGTTTTGAACCACGCAAACTACCAAATGATCCAGAAAATGAGCGGCACGATCGCTCAAGCCTCTGAAAAAGTGGCTGGCGCAAAACATCTCGACTACGTGATGAACAAAGAGGCCTGTTTTTATATCCGTCCCGATTTAGATGTCACCTCTTTAGTGATTAACGAAATGGACGTCCACTACGACCTCGAAGCGAAAGCGAACAAAGTTGAAGGTGGAGAAGGGGCTGTTGAAGCCGCTCTCGAGAATCAGGCAGGTTAATGAAACTCAAAGAGTTGAGTCTCCTCGTCGACGCTGATCTGATGGGTGACCCCGATTTCGAGGTCACTGGAGTTAACACATTGGAGGAGGCCTCCTCCTCCGATGTCTCTTTTCTCGCAAATCCCCGCTATGTCGAAGCGATGAAAAAATCGCCCGCTGGAGTGATTTGCATCCACCCTGGATTTCCCCTTTTGGAAGGGAAGAACTATCTCATTTCTTCCGACCCTTCCCGCACCTTTCAGCAGATCGTCGAGCTTTTCCATCCCCCCTCGAAGTCTGCTTTCTCTGGCATCCACCCGACAGCCATCATCCACCCCTCGGCTCAGATCGGCTCCAATGTCACCATCGCGCCCCACGTCGTCATCGACCGGAACGTCAAGATTGGAGCGAATACGACCATCGCCCCCCATGTATCGATCGGTTTCGAGGTGGAGATCGGCTCTGATTGCATCATCCACCCCAACGTAACCATTCGTGAGCGGTGCCGCCTTGGCGATCGGGTCATTCTTCAACCAGGAGCGGTGATTGGTTCGTGCGGATTTGGCTACACACCTGATAAAATGGGGCGCCACATCAAGCTAGAACAGCTTGGGATTGTCATCCTTGAAGACGATGTGGAAATCGGCGCCAATACGACAATCGATCGCTCTCGCTTTAAAGCGACCATTATTCACAAAGGCTCCAAAATCGACAATCTCGTCCAAATCGCCCACAACGTTGAAATCGGCGAGCACAATGTGATCGCAGCCCAAACAGGGGTTGCCGGCTCAGCTAAGACAGGGAAATATGTGATGCTCGGCGGTCAAGTCGGCGTCGTAGGCCATGTTGAGCTCGACGATCAAGTGATGGTCGCGACCCGAGGCGGCGTCAGCAAATCACTGAAAGCCGGCAAGTATCGGGGCAGCCCAGCCATCCCGATCACCGAATACCACCGGCAAGAAGTCCACGTCCGCAAGCTCGAAGAATATGTTGAGAGACTCAAAGCCCTCGAGAAGGGCTCTGTTTAACCTATTGCAATAACCTTGGGTTTCGATTATGAAGAAATCATGATCGAAATCTACTTCAAAACACCCCAAGAGCGCGAATTCAAAAAGATCCCTGACTTTCAGCCAGGAAGCTGGATCTATGTGAA
>CAZIML010000041.1:0-11815 GCA_964540255.1 uncultured bacterium | reverse complement strand
GGGCTTCCAATCGCAGCTTCAAACTCAGCCTCAAAGTGAAGAAGAAGGAACGATTTCGTGGTGGCGAGTCCCCCATCGAGATAAATGGCTCCCAAAATCGCCTCAAATGCGTCGGCGAGAATGGAGGTTTTCGTCCTCCCTTCGGTCATCGTCTCCCCCTTTCCCAAAAGGATGTGAGGGGCGAGGTCGAGCTTCTGGAGATACTGAGCGCAGGAATTGGAGTCAACAAGGCGGGAGCGGAGCTGTGAGAGGAGCCCTTCCGGGTGGGCCGGAAGGCGGTGGTAAAGGTAGTCTGCGACCACAAGGCCCAATACCGAATCGCCCAAAAATTCAAGCCGTTCGTTGTGTTGCAACACCCCTTCCCGATACTCATTGATGAAGGAGCGGTGGATGAAAGCAAGGATGAGAAATTCCTTATTTTCAAATGGATACCCAAGCTTTTCTTCGATCGATTCAAGCCGGGACTTCAGTTGTTCAAGCGGGTTCATCATAGCTACATTTTGTTTCACTTGAGTGTTATGAACAAGGAGATTATTCTAGTCCCCATGACAAAATTGAACCATCACTATCTGAAACTCGACCCAATCTGCCTCTTCACCGAGATCGAAAAACGGGTGGCGGCTCATCAAAAAAAAGTTCCACTCGCCCCTCTTCTCGATCTAGGGATCGGCGATTCGACCACTCCCCTTTCCCCTTCCGTCATCCAGGCTTTAACTCTTGCCTCAAGAGAGCTGGGTGATAAAAAAACCTTTCGGGGCTACGGTCCATCGCAAGGCTACCTTTTTCTGAGAGAGGCGATTGCAAAAAATGAATATCGAGGAATCTCTCCCGATGAAATTTTTATTTCCGATGGAGCCAACTCCGACATTGCAAATCTACAAGAAATTTTTTCAATCGAAAGCAAGATTGCCGTTCCCGACCCCTCTTACCCTCTCTATGTTGAATCAAATGTGATGGCTGGAAGGACTCGCCCGCTCCTCAAGACGGGGCGCTTTGGCGGCGTCCACTACCTTCCCGCAACCCCGGAGAATCACTTTCAACCCGAGCCGCCCGCCAACGTTCCTCTCGATTTAATCTATTTAAGCTCTCCGAGCAACCCCACCGGCGTCGCCATGTCGAAAGAAACCCTGACCGCTTGGGTCCAGTATGCGAAAAAGCACCAAGCGGTGATCCTCTATGATGGGACCTACGAGGCGTTCATCACTTCGGGGGCTCCCCGCTCAATCTATGAGATTGAAGGGGCTAAAGAGGTGGCGATCGAGGTGAGGAGTTTTTCCAAATCGGCCGGCTTCACCGGGCTCCGATGCTCCTACACAGTGATTCCCCACGCGCTCAAAGTGAGCGACGCTGGATCGATCTATTCGCTCCACGCGCTCTGGAGAAGACGAGTCGAAACCAAGACCAATGGGGTCGCCTACCCGGTCCAAAAAGGGGCTGCCGCTCTTTTCACAGAGGAAGGGAAACGGGAGACAAAAGAGAGAGTTCAACTCTATCTTCAAAGGGCAAAAATGCTCCTCGAAGGACTCAAAAAACTTGGATATACGGTCTACGGAGGGATTGATTCTCCCTACATTTGGTGCAAGACGCCCCCGAAAATTTCCTCCTGGGAGTTTTTCGACTTCCTTCTCGAAAACGCCCACATTGTGACGATGCCAGGAGTTGGGTTTGGAAAAGAAGGGGACCATTACGTTCGTATTTCTGCATTTGCAGAAGGGATTCAAGACTGTCTAAACCGCTTTAAGAGTCTAGCATGAGAACAAACCTTACCGCCCAACAAACTTCTTTCTTCACCAAAAATGGGTACATTGAGCTGGAAATGGCTCATGAAATCCCTCCCTTTCAAATGGAGAGAGATGGGTGGCGCAAGCTTCCGAAATGGAAAGAGTTTCTCGTTCGGAAATTAGGGCCGATGGTTCTCACCCTCTCTGGGAAAAAGCAGATTCGCCTCGCTCTCGACCAATGGTTCTCAGAAGAGAACCGGCCGAAAAAAGGAGAGCCCCTCAAAGAGATTTTGAACATTCAAGGGCTTATAATTGCCGTTGCGATGTGTAAAAATGGAGTGATCCCTGTCCATAAATCGCCCCTCGGCATTCTCCCCGTCCCGAAGCCGGGCCATCTTCTTTTTTTCCGGACTGACCTCATTCTCGACTGGCCCCACGTCAAATGCGACCTCTACATCGCCGCCTACGCCCTTTCGAACGCAGTCTACATCCACAATCCAAAAGACCCCTCAACCAACTCTCTCAAGCATCTTGGACTCAGCATCGGCGATGTCCTCAAAAACGACACCCATCCTCTGATTTTCTAATGAGTCATGTGTGTATACCGAAACAACCTGAAGAATCGGGTTGTGACAAATCGTTTTTTATTGACATCGCTGCAGTGAATTATTAACAATCCGAATTTAGAACTCACTAATTTCTGGGAAGGAGGTGACTGATGTGTTTTTCCGCCCAAGCTAGCTTTGCTAGTGCAGGTGTTATAACAATGATTGGGTTGATCAACCTGATTAAATTGAAAAACGCTCATCTATACCCGCTTGCTTTAATACCATTTTTATTTGCAGCCCAACAAATGTTAGAGGGCATAGTATGGATGACTTATAATAGGGCTCATTTTGAGCTTCTTCTTCAATTGGCAAGTTATGGCTATTTAATCGCAGCCGGAGTCATTTGGCCTATATTGATTCCATATTCAATCTATTACCCTGAAAAAAACAAAGCTAAAAAATCACAAATTTTATTTTTCACGATAATAGGATTTATTATCGGATTAATTTCTGCAAGTGACTTGATCATTCACCCTATTAGTGTTCATGTCTCATGTGATCATCTTTCTTATTCTGGTTATTTCAATTTTATGTCAGAGAACCAGGAAATATCGACAGTTAAAGTCTTGATGTTCACTCTATTTGCTTTAGCAACAATAGTCCCTCTTTTCCTGTCCTCCTTGGCTTACAGCAAAGTTTTGGCATTCACATTCACTACTGGCTGGCTGATTTCTCTCCTTTTCTTTTCCCTTTCTCTAGTCTCAGTCTGGTGCTTTTTCACCGCATTAGCCAGTTGCGCGATTGTTTTTATCACAAGCGAGAATTAACTCTATACTAAAGTGTCGCCGATCTTCTTCGGATCTGCATTTCAAATAATGATCTCAGTTGGACTAATTTATGGGTATTGGGTCAAACTGTATACAGTTTGCACTAGCACTCATTACACAGGAAATCCTTCACATTTGAGACTGTCGAGGACGTTGTTCGCTATTCCAAACAACTTGTAAACAAACATTTCTAAGACACATGAATAGCTATCGTTTTTTATTTAAAACCCACTTGTGGTAGTTTACTTGAAAAAGAAGTCTCCAAAATTCAGCAATGTACGATCTATTTTTTACAAAAATGCGTTTATCTTTTAACAAAATACTAATTTCCTTCGTAGCTTTTTTTAAATGGTAATGTGGGATCTGTGTATAAAATAAATGGTGAACCAAATGACTATCCGTAATGTGGTGTTGCAGGGCATCCAAACCACATCCCATTTCTCTATCTACCGTTTGCAGTGCTCCAGATAAAAAATCCCAGCTCGAGTCATCAAATAATATAATTTGATTATGGTGATGATGCATATAAGTAACAACAAAAGACCAAAACAGAAATATGGCCCACGGCCCGACATAAAAAGAAAAAAAATGGGACCACGATTGGACGCATAACGACACAACGCATACAAAACAAGCAATGACCAAAAAGCTTATAAAGAATCTAATTTTTTCTAATTTATTCGACTCTTTATATAATTTTCCGATTGGAAGAATATGAGATCCATCGAAATAACCAAAATATAAATAGGCAAACATTCCAAGAAAAGGTGTGACGATGCTCCTCATCCATAATCTAGAAAATAGACTTCCTTTAACTCTTTCTTCGGTAAACCAGGCATGGCTTCGATCTTTGTCAATGTGATTATGGTGTTGATGATGCATTCGATGAGAATGGGCCCATGGGAAAAACGGGACCAATAGGGGTGTATGACAAATATGTCCGCAAATCGAATTGATCCATCGATAATTACTGAACGAATTGTGACCACAATCATGCCCTATCACAAAGAGAGACCACATAAAAAACCCGTAGAAGTTCCAATACAAGAGCAAACCCCACCAGGACGAAGAAAGCCAATCGAAAGTAAAAAACGCTGTGCTCAATAATCCCAAATCCCAAATCATATACAACAACGATCGGGGTAGTGATTTCACAAAACACTCTGGCGAAATAACCCCTTTTAATGACGACAAAGTCAATTGCGGCTCCAGCGTACTATCCGAACAAGTCATTTTTGAGCTAACCATCTTTGCGCATCCATTTCCTAGATAGTCTCTAAATACACCTTCTAAATAAATTTGTCTACAGCAGTTCCCTGGACTGTTCCCTGGACACCCCAAAAAAAAGCGTTGTTGCACTTGTCGGCTGATACTCCCATCGGAGAGCTGCTAGGGTCTCCCACGTTCCTCACATTAACTTTGATTGCATACCCTGCTCGTAGGCCCCGGGTAAGCGAAAAATAAACCCCTGTTGAAAAGATGGGTTTATTTCCCGCTTACGCGCTCAACGAGGATCATAAATAGCAACATCTGTCATATCAGAGTTTTTTTCTACAAGCACTTGTAGAAGATCTCCACAACCCGCTGTAAACGCGGCTCCCAATGAAGTCCATGTATATTCGTAGCACTTCACATGTTCTACAGAATATAATTTGGAGATTTCTTCAGCGTTTGCTAAAAGATTTTTAACCCATCTTCTGATAGTTTCACTGTAATGAACTCCAAATTTCTCTTGATGAAGAATTCGTAGCTTTCCGGTTCTAATGAGTGCGTCGTTTAATTCATAATCATGAGGACCATACGAGGCGGGCATAACATACTTATTACCAAACATGACAAGATGTTTATGTTGAGAAGAATTTTGATAAAAATTTGATCCCTTAATCATTGTATGTAGAAGAGCTCTCCCATTCGGTTTTAAAACTTGCGCAATTTTATCCGCATAAGTCTGTAAATGTTCTTGTCCTACATGTTCAATCATTCCAATTGAGACGACACTATCGTAAACATCTTTCTCGCTTAAATCTCGATAGTCTAAGTAATCAAATGTGCCTCTTGGATTGCTTTCTTTACAGTATTTGATCTGTTCTTCAGCCAAGGCTATCCCTCTCACCTGGCAATTGAATCGATCTTGAAAGGCTTTTAATAACGTTCCCCATCCACACCCAATGTCTAAAATTTTATCACCAACTGCGGGGCGAATTTTCTTCACAATAACATCAATTTTATGTTCTTGTGCTTCTTCTAAAGTTGATTCTCTATTGGGGAAAATTGCGCAAGTATAAATCATCATTTCCCCAAGGGTTTTTTTAAAAAAATCATTGCCAACATCATATGATATCTTCATTGCTCTTTGTGAATTCTCTCGACAAAAGGAAAGCTCATAGTCTGAGAAGAAATTCCGTAATTTTAACAAAGGTTTTGAAAATAAACTTGAAGAAGACATTAAGGTGCGGTAATTTGAAAACAAAACAACGAGAACATTTTCAAGGGATGGAGTTTCCCACTCTTGAGCAACATAAGATTCTCCTAAGCCAATTTCTCCCTTTTTCACCATGCTAATAAAAAAACCTTCCTTACGAACATACATAACTCCATGAGGAAGTTCGTCTGGGTTACCATAAGACAACTCCATTCCATTAAAATGAATTGTGAGACGACCAAATTTTATTGATTTTCTAAACTGAGCATTCAAAATGCTAAAATAGAAACTGTTTTTCTGCAATGAAGATGTAATCATTTATTTTCAGCTCCAAAATTAATTATCATTAAATTTTATCACCATAACCATCATCAAACTTACAAATGCCATAAAAAAGCACCAAGTTGAAATAAAGAACATTCTGTCTATCAAGAATATAACCACGGCACCTGCCAAGGAGACTAGTCCGCATATCGATATCGTTTTTAACGACGAAATAAGGCAAGAAATTATGACCGCCGACATATATAAGAAAATCATCACACCAGATGTAAGACAACTCATGTGAGTAGGTGTTACGTAGTAGAGGCTAGAACAATGGTATTCGAGAGTTTCTTCAGGAATCAAGGAAAAATAATATAGACCTGAGGCTATCCCAATTCCTGTACATAATGATATAAATTCCTTTCTTGTATTCTTTTGTTCAGCAATTCTCAAAGCAAAAGGGATCCAGATAGGCCAGAAGAAATTAGCAAAAAAGAGGAATACATTCATCCAAAATAATGCGTTCGGAAAATATATCCATATAAACCCCTCAGCTGCTTGTTGAAAACTGAAGATGCAGGGAATTAAGGCAAGCGGGAGCAAGCGTTTGGACTTTGTGTGCAAGACAAGAAAAATCCCCACTATTCCCAAAACTCCGCTAGCAGCGAAACTTACCGGAGCAGAAAAACACACACCACAGCCTCTGATTAAACATCCATTTTCGTGATATTAGGAAAGAGTAACAATATTGTCAAAGAGCTTGAATCCCAGTGTAAGGCCAAAGTTGTAATGTCACCCCTCGCCAAAGTTAAAATGTCACCCTAACAGAAAAAATGGGGGGCAACTTTGGAGAGCATGATGAGCATTGAAGAGGCCAACCGACTCAGCGTAATGAGGCAGATCGATAAGAAAGTATTGAATATGCGCAGGGCCAGTGAGGAACTTGGGGTATCGTTACGACAGGCCAAGAGGATCAGGAAACGCTACCTGTTACAGGGTGAGTCGGGACTGATTTCCAGGCATAGAGGAAAAGTTAGCCCGAACCGAATAGAGCCAAAATTGAAGGCATCCGTGATCAAGATCCTGCAGAAGGAGGAATACTCTGGTTTTGGACCAACCTTTGCCAAGGAGAAACTTCGGCAGAGACATGGATACTATCTTTCGGATGAGACGCTACGAAAATGGATGATAGAGTGTGGGCTCTGGGAGGCTAAACCACTCAAGGAGCACAAAGTTTATCAGAGACGAGTTCGGAGAAGTCGATTCGGAGAATTATTGCAGGGAGATGGATCAAGACATGCTTGGTTTGAGGACCGAGGAGAGGAGTGCACATTGGTGATTTTTGTAGATGATGCGACTAGCAAATTGACTGCTGGTAAGTTCGTCCCCGCAGAGACCACCGAAGCCTACCAGGAGATCTTGGAAGAACACTTGCATCGGTATGGTCGACCCCTGGCGCTCTATGTAGATAAACACAGCATTTTTCGAGTCTCTCGAGAAAATAGCGGAGCTAAAGAAACCGAGACCCATTTTGGGCGTGTGTTACGAGAACTTGATATCGAACTCATCTGCGCTCATAGCCCCCAAGCAAAAGGGCGCGTAGAAAGGGCAAATGGAGTTCTTCAGGATCGACTCATCAAGGAGATGAGACTGCGAGGAATCTGCAGCATGGAAGAGGCTAATCAATTTTTACCCGAGTTCATAGAGGAATATAACCACAAGTTTGGGAAAGAACCCAGAATCACAGAAGATGCACATCGGCCCCTGAGAAAAGAAGATGACTTGGAACGGTTGTTTGCACGTCGGGCAGTTCGCAAACTATCAAAGAGCCTTGGCTTCCAATATGAAGGGCTATTTTATCAGATACATCCAAGCTGTCCAAATCGACTCCGTTCAACGCATGTGAACATCCTCAAGAGAACTGGGAAACCGATTTTGATAGAGAATGGGGGCCAAGAATACCCCTACACGTGTTGGGACCAAGAACCCTATGAGAAGCCGAAGGTATTAGACAGCAAAGAACTCGAGGCATATTGGCCAAGCCGCCCAAAAAAGAAACCTGGGAGACATCACCCATGGAGATGATGAGCAATAAGGCAGGCGGCGCGGCGGCCCCCCTAGGGGGGCTTCCCTTTTCTTCTTTCTGGGGGCTCGAAGGTCCTTACGGACTTCATCGCCTCCAACCCTTGTGCACTATTTTCCCTCAGGTGCACAAAGGTGACATTTTAACTTTGGCCAAGAGGGTGACATTTTAACTTTGGGTTGACAAGAGCTTGAATCCCAGTTGTTTTTCATGCAGGAGCCAGCGACAACTTTGTAAGAGGCATGTAACAGTATATCCATCATTTTCGATCTGACTTACCGGGCATTCTAGACGTCATTTTTCTGGTGAGTTTTGATAAAACTATTTTAAGAAGTAAAAGTCGACTAGCTCCTCAAAAGGAGCGATGGCTCTCTTTTTATTCCATCTACCAAAAAGGCCCAATCTTCGGGCTTGATCATCGGATTTCCCAACATAACTATCTCTTCCTCTATACATTGAATCAATTCCTCATTCCCTTCGACGCCAACCCATTCAGATTCTTCTGGATCTAGGGGAGTAATCGTCCGGCCAAACATCTCAATTTGTTGACACACACTCTGATTAAAGACCCTCGTGAAGGTTGTGCAAACTTTTTGATCGATCTTTTGCGAATTGAGCGCTGCATTAGCCCATCTTTTGATTTCTGAGTCCTGATTCAAGAGATGCGGACGCAACTCAATATGAGCGTTCCTACAAATACCGGTGACCCAGGTTTTCACTTGGTCTATGTCGTAAATCGTCCCGTGACCCGCCCGAAAGAAACTAATGACATTATCTGCAATTTTTCGCACCCTCGCCGTCTCTGTATTGCAATCTGCCGCAGAACTTTTCAAGTTCTTCGCAAAACGAGCAAAAGCTCCGTCAGTGCCAAATAGGATTTGTGATGCTACTTCTCCATTCAAGGCAGGTGCCGCCATATTCAATCTCCTTGGATTTATATTGGGCGGAGATCCTACTGGTTCAAGATCAATTTTGTCAAGTGACTCCAAAACCGAAGTAACTGTCTGAGAGTCGCTTCCAGTGGATTTGTATTCCTTACTGTTTGACTACAGATTGTAGTTTCGATACTCTCATTTGGTGTATATTGGAGAAGTTAGGCAGTAGCTCTCCCAAAAACATCCCAAACTTTCAAACTAGTTATACTGATCTTTGCCCTTTATTACCGATATAACTAGGGCGATTGCATGATAAATTGCTCGCAAAGAAAAATTAGCAAGGATCGCCATGAGGCATGGCGGCAGGATCACTGCGAAACGCAGTGGCAGGATCAAGAAAATTTCTTTTTTCTATCCTGTCGGCGTCTCGCCGATCCTGCCCGCTCGCTTCGAGCGGATCCTTGCTCTTTTCCCCATCCTTCTTTATGGACAAGACTTGTCAAGAGATTTTTCTTGCAATCGCCCTGCCGATATAACCTGAAGAATCGGGTTTGATTATTGGGATTAATAACTACAAAGTCATTCTCACACCATTCAATGTATAAATATATATTTATTTTAATTAAATAAAATATTATAATTAAACAAATACTAACCAACGATGGCACTATGACGTTTGAAACAAAATATATGGTTCAATGTGGCGAGAGAAAGTTTTTCCTGGTAGATCCGATAACTGAGAAAGATAGATTCGCTCCGCCAAATTTAGAATTACCCAATGTACTCCTCGAATTATCTCAATCCCCTCATCTTCTTCGCACCCCCGAGAATCCTGCGCCTGATAATCGTCATTTTTGGAACACATTTGTAAAACTCGCTGTGGAGCAGGTCAATACTGCAGACCCAAGTGCGATTCGCCAAGCTTTTGAGGCAGCAGTGAGATTCAATGATCACAATTCTGCGCAAATTCTTCTCCCAAAATACGACCCTTCTTTTTCTGAACCAATAGTGATCCGCTATCTGGAAGAGCATCAATCGCAACTGGATCGCGCAAAGGTAAAAAACTGGGTGCAAATCGCTATGGAAAGAAAAAATCTTGAGAGAGCCTATTATTTACAGCGACTCATACCAAGCAGTGAAGAGGAGATCTTCTCTGATCTGGTCCCTTTAATTCCCGATATGGATATTGAAGACTGAAACTAGTATTCGACTAACTTCAATATCTTTCTTCTGAGGAAGCATTTCATCGAAAGTCTGAATAAATAAGTAGATAATTATCTATATATCTACATTTAATTTAATTATATATTTTGTTATAATTTTTTATTATGACAAATAATGTTTCAAATTCATCAGATCGACCTAATCAACTTTGCAGCGAGATCGCAAAAGGATTAAATCTCAGCACTTTACGCCAACCTTTTGAAAAGCATCCCGAAAAATGGGCAAAACAGATGGAACTGCTTTGCCAAAAAGTGGCTCAGTTGAACGGGTACTTTGAGAGGGGAGCTTCTCTGGATCGGTCTATACTCGAAAGAGCACAAAAGCGACTCGAAAGGACAGCTCGGCTAATCCCAAAAAAGTGGTTCTTTAAATCAGAGACTCAAAAACAGGCTGAAAAAGCCCAGTTGGTGATCCGCAGTTTACTGGCTCCTGATGCTGTAGCAAAACGGGACGAGAGAATGGGGCGGGAAAGACCCAAAGATTCAGGGCTTAACTTGCCTAGAATCGCCTCGTTAACCGGAGCTTTCTTATACCTTATGGCAAACGGCGCACTTGCGGCACCTAGGAATGTTGAGTTTGCCCCATCTTCTGAAATGAGTCGTGTGACTCCAGAGGGAGCTCCGGGGTTTCAAGGGTTTGCAGGCTCGTGTCATTATATTCCAGGAGAAACCACTGCCTTAAGAGAAAGTGTCCAAAGGAGCGCTCGGGAAGGGCGTATTACTCCGAGAAAAGACACCTCGAGCGGTGTCTATATCGCAAATGAAGCAGCTGATGGAAGGCCGATTGCTGTTGTTAAACCTGCAGACGAGAGAAATGGGGGGCCCAAAAATCGAAAGGCGGCGAACAGAGGTGAGGATCTTTCTGAGGAAGATCAGTACCAAATGAATCGTTACTCAGGACATCCTGAAAAAAGACAGTTTGCGGCAAGAAGATTAGATTTTGGATCAGGAGCCTGTCAGCCCCAAGGCTATGTCGATCAAATGGAGAGCGATCAATTTTTCAGCGTCGAAGCGTCAAGTGCAAATCTTCCCGCTTCTCTTCAAAGACAAACAGTCTATGTACAGCAATTCGTCTCTGGGGCAACGCCTTTAGTAGAATTGCATCCTGACTTCCCGAACGATCCGGCAAAAGCTTATCGAATGGAAGGAAATCCTGTTCTTGATGAGGTTCCTTTATCCGAATTTCAGAGGGTTGCGCTCCTCGATTTTCTCTTGGATAACCGAGATCGACATCCGGGAAATCTTTTCGTATACAAAGATGAAGAAGGAAAGTCCCACTTGATTCCGATTGATATGGATATGACTTTAACGGGTAGATTTCAAGATGCGCCTCGGGTCGGGTTGTTTAAACATCGAAGAGCCGAAGAAAAGTTGACGCCTGAAGCGGTGGCTTGGATTGGAGAACTCAATCCTGAGCAGGTAGCCTCAGTGATCCGAGAAGCAGGCCTTGTTGAAACTCTCGCAAGACAAGGAGAGAAATTGGCTCATGTAATCAAAGAGTTCGGCCCAGATCACTCGATTGCAGAAATGTCCCAGTTTATCTTTTCTAAACTTTCCCACATTGAAGAGCGCTCCCGAAAAAATGCTTTGAACGAACTAACAACCGCTGACCGGGAGAGTTACCAAAAAGGGGAAAGGTTGCGGAGAGCCTTATGGGAAAAAACGGAGATCACTCCGGATGAAGAGGAATGGTATAAGACTTATCAGACGACATCAAAGGAAAGAATCGAATTATTTCTAGAAGAAAAAACTGCTGCCTATTTCAAGCGAAGCGTAAAAAGAGAGGCCGCCGTCGCAAGGGGGCAAAAAACGAGGCGCATCACTTTCGGAACGACCTACACTGCAGGAAATT
>CAZIML010000040.1:0-11923 GCA_964540255.1 uncultured bacterium | reverse complement strand
AAGCGACCGTTCAATCGGGCGCGAAAGTCTACGAGCTGATCGACTTTCTCGCAAGTCAAGGCTACATGTTAAGCAATTTAGGGAACTACAACCAACAAACGATCGCTGGAGTTCTCGCCACCGCCACTCATGGAACTACTGGAAAAGTAAAACAAAGCCTCTATGACAATGTCACCCAAATTCGAATGATCGACGGGACGGGAAAGATCGTCTCCTCTCTCCCCAAACACCTTTGGTGCCACGTCGGAGTCTTGGGATGCGTCACTGAAGTGACCCTCCGGTGCCCCCGCCTCTACCTCCTCGAAAAAACAGAAGAATGGATCCCTTTTGAAGAGTTGATCCAAAATCGAGAGAAAATCTTGAGCGAGAACGATTTTGCGATGTTTAAAGCGCAGATCTATGGATCTTTTGGCCGTTTGGTGAAATTTAATAAAACGAATAAAAAAGGGAAGCCTAAAATTTGGTATTATTTGAAGAGTTTATATTCTTACGTGGTGATGCCGCGGGTCAGTATTTTTTTCTTACGTCCTTTGAAACGATGGATTTCTCGGAAAAACTATCGGACTCTTTTGAATCGACTCTATCGGCTCGCTTTTGAACCAACATCTGATGTTCAAATTCAACCCTATGTTCTTACCACTACGTTTGCAACTGCATATCATATGGAAACAGAATGGGCGGTCGAGAGGGAACAAATGGGGGCTCTTTTGGCAGATCTTCGAGAAGCGATTGAGAAGCTAGAAGAGAGTTATATGATTGAGCTTCACATCCGCTTTTCGGATCCATCAACGGTCTGGCTCGATCCTGCTTTTGGCCGAAAGACGGTCTGGTTTGATTTGAATATTTTCCGCAACGAGCAGTTCTATAAAAAGGGGCTTGCGGCTCATAACAAAACTCCCATCATGGAGGTTGTGAATCGAGTGATGCGGCAACACCATGCGAGACCTCATTGGGCCAAAGCGGGCGATTTCAATAGAGATGATATCGCCCCTCTTTATCCCCACTATCACGATTTTTTAAATATCCGAAGGGAGTTTGATCCTCACCAAATTTTTTCAACCCCCTATACAAAGAGAGTTTTTAATTGGTAAGATTTTTCCTCATTCTCCTCCTGATCGGCGGCCTCTGGTTCTACTTTTTCACTCAAGGGTTGATTGGAAATGTGGTCCCCTCTACCTGCTTGATCGGAGATCGGCTTCAAGCGCTGACAGCGAGTGGGAATGCCTTTCTATTGACTCATCCCAATTGGGCCAATGGGCTCATCATTCTCTATGCAACTTTGGGTGACATTTATCTCCTCTTCTTTTTCATTGCTGCCCTTTGGACCCGCAGCTTTCGGATGGCAATTCCCCTTTTTGTATTCCTTGCAGGGCGGCAAATCGTTCAACTTCTCGTCACTCTTCCTCTTCCAGAACACCTCATTTGGCACTATCCCGGCTTCCCTGCCCTTTTCGCCTCCTACAATATTACCCATGATTTTTATTTTTCGGCCTACATCGGGATCAATCTTCTAGTGACTTTGGAATTACTGAAATACCGAATCAAATGGCTTACAATTGTTGGGTTTCTGATCGTCACAATAGAAGCGATTGCGAGTGTTCTTTTAAGGATTCATTTCACGACCGATATCTACACATCGATCATTTTCGCCATCTTCATCTATTTATATGTTTCTCCTCTCAGTGATCGGATTGGAGAGTGGGTCCTCCGACGATTTACCCATGTTCGTTTGTTATTGGTAGGTTTCTTTGCTGTTTCCCTTGCGATTTTTTATTCAGTGCAGCACTGGATTGGAAAAAAAGGGATTGCACAATGCGGGATCACCGATCTTCTTCTCACCGTTTCCCTTCCGATCAACGCATATATCAGCGAACATCCGAGCCTTTCTGATGGGTTCTTGATGGTGATGAATGGATTGACTGATGTACTCGGAGTCTTTCTGATTGCGCTCGTGATTTTCAAAAAAGATTCGCGCCCATTTCTTATGCTCCTCATTTTCGGCCTTCTCAGACAAACCCTCCAATATTTGGTTTCTCTTCCCATTCCTCTCCATGCAATCTGGCATGATCCTGGGTTCCCTACGATCTTTGCCACTTATGGAGTGATCAACGATTTTTATTTTTCGCTCCACACTGGGGTGAGTTTGATTGCTGCGCTGGAGCTCATTCGATTTCGAAAATGGGGACTTACGCTCTTGGGGTTTGCGATCTTTATTTTCGAAGCTTGCTCGGTGATTGTTTTGCAGATTCACTATACGATGGATGTATTCACAGCGATTATAACGGTTTTTTGCATTTCCAAACTTTGCGATCAACTGGGAAGGAGGCTCAACCAAGGCTTAGAGCAAGTCGCCCTCTATTTTTCCAACCTTCGCATTCGTTAATTAGAGCCCCGTATTGATTTCGGCGTTGCCTGTCAGCGTTGTCGCCATTGGGATGGTGACGCTGTTGGTCAAGAAGAGGCTTCCTGCCAAAGAGAGGGAAGCGCCGCTAGTGAGGGTGAGGGTTGTCACTCTAGTGAGCGAAGTCCCGACGGTCGAGCCGAAGGTGATCGCTCCCGCCGAGCCAGCTCTGAGGGCGAGAGTTTGCGCTCCTGTGACAGCTCCTGTGATAGCGATATTTGCTCCAGCGGCAGTGCCTCCACCATTGGTTGAGTCGAGGGCAACGGCTGCACTCATCGGGACAGGGCCGTTGATGGCGATCGCGCCGCCGGCTGTCTTTGTGCTTGTTGGAAGAGCGATCGAAGTGCCCGCCGTGCAGGTGAAGGGGCCGAGGGGCGTCGTGCCGCCGATGGCGCCCGAAAGGGAGATGGTGCTCGTCCCTGCATTGAGGGTAAAGCTGCCCGATCCGCTCGTTTGTGCATCGATCGTTTGAGTGAATGAGATCGCTGAGTTGGTCGTTGTGATCCCTGCAGTTCCGAGAGAAGAGAGGACTGTGATTGGGTTCGGAGTGAGGTTCGTAAGGGAAAGGTCGCTAAAGTTAGTGAGGTTGATCACCCCGCCAATCCCAAAGCCTTGCCCAACAGTTGTATTGGAACTCGTGATGGTGAGAGTACCGAGTTTTTGGTTGGCTCCAACCGCTCCGTGGATCCAGATTTTTCCTGAACCAGAGTTGAGAGTGAGCGTCCGGTTGAATGCAGAAATGCTGTCGATCCCCCCAAACTCAATCGTTCCGTTGTTGCCGCTGGTATTCACTGTAGCGTTGGCTCCAACGGTTGTTCGAGTGACTCCCGAAGCATCAAGTGAATTGGCAGTGATGTTTGCATCAAAACGGAATCCCTGGTCGGCTGTGTTGTTAGTCGTGGAGACCGTCATTGCACCGAGTCGCGTGCCTCCTACCGCTCCAGAAAGAGTGATGGGGCCAGTCCCTCCAGCGAGAGTGAGAGCTTGAGAGCCTGCGACAGTGCCCGTGATCGTTCCGGCAAAGGAGATCCCCGAAGCACCAGTTGTGGTAATGGCTGTCGTGCCGCTTTTTGAAAGAGTCGTGTTGATGCCGCTTGCGACGGAGAGGGAAGCTGCTGAGATGTTCTCACCAAGAGCCAGGCTCGCTCCTGTGGCGATGGAAAATGCGCTGATCGGCGTTGTTCCTCCGATAATGCCAGAGAGAGTGATCACTCCCGTTCCTCCTTGAAGGGTGAGAGCGAAGGGGCCTGATCCGTTGTTATTGAGTGTCGAGTTGAACGTGATCGCCGCTCCCGTCGTCCCTGTGTTGAGCGTTGAGTTCCCAGTCAAAACGGTGGCAGGAAACGTGAGGGAAGAGTTGTTCAAAGAGATGTTGGCTCCCAAGTTGACCGTGCTCGCGGTCATGCTAAGGCTCGAGAGGCGGGTTGAGCCGCCGATGGCGCCACTTAGAGCAATGGTCGATGAGGTGGCGGTGAGGGTGAGCGCTTGAGCGCCATCGATGGTCGCAGTGCTTTGGAAGGTGATGGTTCCGGGACTTGCGGTGGTGATCGACTGAGTGGCTCCAAGAGAGACAGGGCCACCAAAGGTGATGTTGCCAGTGCCGGAGGTGATGGTGGCGCCGCTCAAGCCTAACGTAGCTGAGGTGGCTGTTGTATTGAATGCGACGGAGCCAGAAGTGTTGTCTTTAACAACGGCAGTGCTCGGGAGCTGGATTCCTTGCGTAGTTCCGGCCCCAGCTGTGCCATTCATGGTGACTGATCCGGCGGTCGATTGAACCGTTTTGCCAGCTGTCATTAAGATTCCGTAGTTTGTCGAACCAGACCCGGAAGAGGAGCCTGCCCCTTTTATGCTGATCGAACCTCCGGAGCCCACTGTGATATTGGAATTGAGATTCACTCCTATTGAATTTGATCCTGAGGATCTTGCTTGAGCCGCGATGGAGATGCTTGTGGTTGTGCTGTCTCCTATGCTGCTCGCGAGATCAGTCCCATAGACTGAATTGTTGGAAATTCCCCCTTGAATCGTATAGGTTCCGGCTGACTCAGTTCCAATGATAATAATGGGAGCTACAATGCTTGGTGAAGCCATATTTAACCCTGCACCGGATCCACCACCAATCGCTCTAGTGATTTGAAAAGTTCCTGAACTGCAGGTGACATTCTGAGACATGTTTAGCCCAGTGTTTCCAGTCGCATTATCAGGATTAATGGTTCGGGCATCAATTGTGACTACGGTGTTTGGGGAGGTCCCGTTTTGAGTGATAGGATAGTTGAGCTCAAAACCAAGTGTTCTGCCTACAGCGGTAAAGGTCATGTTACCGTCTTTTGTAATAAAAGCTCCAGTGGTGCCCCCAGCGACGATTCCATCTTGGTTAAATATTTGGCTTCCATTCACTGCCGTTCCGGTCAATTGGATGGTTGCGGCTTGATTTCCAGCCCCGTTGGAAATTATTGATGTACCATCGAAGAGAATCCCGTCTGTATTATGATCGCCTCCAGTAGTTCCTCCAGTCCCATTCAAGTTGATGTTTCCATAAGTGGAGCTGATCGTGGATGATAAAATCGTAAGCCCTCGATAAGATCCGGCGACCCCTCCTACGTTCGTAATGCTAAGCCCATTGAAATTGGTTGTACCTGGAGTTGCTTCTCCAATCGTGATCCCACTAATGATTGTAACTCCTTGTTGTGCAGACATTGAAAGGAGATAGCTGCTATTGGAAGGTTTTCCATTTGCAGTGATGGCTCCATTGATAGTGATGGTGCCAGCCGGGGCGAGTAGGCTGAGCGTATTCGTGGTCGTTCCATTCGTCCCCCAAGTGAGAGCGTTGGAAAGGGTGATCGTCCCTGCACCGCCGCCGCTTCCGGCGCTGGCGTCAATCGTCACATTGCAGCTTCCTAACTGAGTGACAAGATCGGATATCAAGATGACGCTTGTGGTGTTGCTTCCAGGGGCAAAAGCGCAAGAAGAGAAACTTCCCCCCGATGTGGGGCCTGTTGAGTTGATGGTAATTGCAGTTGGATCTAAAAGAAGCTGGCCTGCTTGGCCATTCGGCGCCATCGTATCGGCAGTTCCACGAAACTCTAAATAATCGCCGGAGACTTCAATTAAGCCCCCATCGCCTCCGTTGACACCGCCTCGCGCACTCAGTTTTCCATAATGGCGAGTCGCTTGATCGCTCCAAACAATGATCTTCCCTCCGTTCCCATTAGCCTCCGCATCAGCTCGTAGACTCACACCTTCTCCGACAAATGTGAACTCGGCATTCGGGATCTTTTCATTTTCTCCCCGAAAATCACCGCCGATTAAGATTTCTCCGCTTTTATTCTTCCCAGAAACATCGATTTGAGCCTCATCAAAGAGACCCACTTTATTCCCGAGGACGTGGATCTTTCCTTCACGAGCGAATAAATTCCCTCTCACTTCGCATGTGCCCCCGTCTCCCACTAAATAAATCTCACCGCTCCGCTCTTCGATCTGGTTTGCATCGATGACACCAGAACATTGGATCGCTTTTTCATAAGCGCTCGCATGGCTTTTTAGCTCCACGCCAATCGCTTCGATGAGGCCGCTGTGAGTGAGTGCTACCCCCCCCCCAGACTCATTAACGGGCATCTGGATCAAGATCCGCTCAGCCCCTTCGGGGCGGATCAGTATCGAGCGGCCAACCGCAAGCCCTGCGTGCTCAGCGTAGATGTTTCCTTCGTTTTGGACTTGGGGCCCAATTAAAAAAACTTCGCCTCTCGCCTCGATCGTTCCTAAGTGGATCACTGGGCACGTGGAAGAGCCGCTAAAGAAAAACTCGTTTTGAGAGAGGAAATGTTCATTGGAAAGATCAAGAGATGAGGCGATGAGGCCCGCTGTGTCGATTTTACCGTTGGGACCGATGAATAAACCTTGCGGATTGACGAGGATGATTTTTCCATTGGAATGGAGGCTTCCCAAGATCTCGCTTCGAAAGGGGCCCGTAACTCGGTTCAAGACACAGTGGGCATCGTTTGATTGGAGGAAGTGGAAGGTTTCGTTCTCGTCGATGGAGAAGCGTTCCCATTCAATAATTGCATTCGATGAGCTGGCGAGATGGGCGTTGCTTTCAAGAGTCGGAGGCGTGGCGTTTCCAGAAATGAGCTTGAACCCTTCCGGCTGTCCGAAAAGGAAGGGGGAGTTAAAAGTGACGGCAAGTAAAACGGCTCTTTTGAAAAATTCCACTGGATCTCCTTTAAATAGTAAG
Organism: uncultured bacterium; assembly: GCA_964540255.1. GTDB lineage: Bacteria > Chlamydiota > Chlamydiia > Chlamydiales > SM23-39 > REEB52. Next base: position 5,294 of record CAZIML010000040.1, on the reverse strand, counting down.
AGGATACCATAAAGAAAATAATTTACAAATGAGGAGTGGTTGGTCTTTGTATTTTTTCTGTATTTCTTCCTAGTAAATTTCCTAGTTCTGAAGCCCTGCTCAGTTGATCTCATATTGGAGTAGAAGTTTGTCTACTTCGTCCCAGGGCAATTTACTACTGCTATTTTTCATTTTTTGGAAAGCGGTCTTAGCTGCCGAGGGCTGTTAGCCATCGTTCTTTCCCGCTTGAAGCGATTAGCCTTGTGAATCGCTTCAGAAGGGGGGGGGCGAAGTCCCAAGAAATGATTTGACTTAGGCAGTGATTGCTATATGCCCTTTTCTGGAAAATAAGCTGCGGACTGGTTTTTCAATGCTAATTTCTACATAACAGCCCATTAGAGAAAGATAGTGCATCAATTTTTCTGAGCTGAATTCATTGAATCTGCCAGACACGAGCATAGATACTTTAGGCTGAGAAATTCCTAACTTTTGGGCTATCTCTTTTTGAGACCGCGTACTTGATTTGATGAGCAATCCTAGTTCATGCATCAATCGAGCTCTTGTGAGAAGTTCTTCGGAGTCTTCTAACCCAAGATCAGCAAAAATGTTATCGGTAGAGACTTCGTAGTTTTTCTCTTTTTTGCTACTCATATTACCCTTCTTTCATTTTCCAATCTTTGTATACCCATTCTGCTAGCTTGAGCCGAGAATGAATGAGTTCTATGTCCTGCTTAGGTGTTTGAATGCCCTTTTTACTCTTTTTTTGGAAGACATGTAACACAATAATCGCGTCGGAAAACCGAATTGTGTACATTGCTCGAAATGTTCCCCCCTTATCGTTTTCCCTTAACTCCACCACTTCGGTGCCTCCAAACCCTTTCAGCGGTTCTGCGATGTCTGGAAAGGTCCCTTGCTGTGCTTGATAAAGAGCATACCCAAAAGTTTTTCTTACCTCTTTCGGCAAACTTTCAAGATCCCCTTTTGAAGAGGAAACCCAGAGAACTGTTTTCATTCTAGAGTACTCTTTCGATCTGTCTTGAATTATATCGTATTCGATATATTTATGGAAGGTGAAGTTTTGGTTTTTGATTGCAAATATTTAATAGTCAATAACCTGTAAAAAATCTACGGTCCCGTATTGATTTCGGCGTTGCCTGTCAGCGTTGTCGCCATTGGGATGGTGACGCTGTTGGTCAAGAAGAGGCTTCCTGCCAAAGAGAGGGAAGCGCCGCTAGTGAGGGTGAGGGTTGTCACTCTAGTGAGCGAAGTCCCGACGGTCGAGCCGAAGGTGATCGCTCCCGCCGAGCCAGCTCTGAGGGCGAGAGTTTGCGCTCCTGTGACAGCTCCTGTGATAGCGATATTTGCTCCAGCGGCAGTGCCTCCACCATTGGTTGAGTCGAGGGCAACGGCTGCACTCATCGGGACAGGGCCGTTGATGGCGATCGCGCCGCCGGCTGTCTTTGTGCTTGTTGGAAGAGCGATCGAAGTGCCCGCCGTGCAGGTGAAGGGGCCGAGGGGCGTCGTGCCGCCGATGGCGCCCGAAAGGGAGATGGTGCTCGTCCCTGCATTGAGGGTAAAGCTGCCCGATCCGCTCGTTTGTGCATCGATCGTTTGAGTGAATGAGATCGCTGAGTTGGTCGTTGTGATCCCTGCAGTTCCGAGAGAAGAGAGGACTGTGATTGGGTTCGGAGTGAGGTTCGTAAGGGAAAGGTCGCTAAAGTTAGTGAGGTTGATCACCCCGCCAATCCCAAAGCCTTGCCCAACAGTTGTATTGGAACTCGTGATGGTGAGAGTACCGAGTTTTTGGTTGGCTCCAACCGCTCCGTGGATCCAGATTTTTCCTGAACCAGAGTTGAGAGTGAGCGTCCGGTTGAATGCAGAAATGCTGTCGATCCCCCCAAACTCAATCGTTCCGTTGTTGCCGCTGGTATTCACTGTAGCGTTGGCTCCAACGGTTGTTCGAGTGACTCCCGAAGCATCAAGTGAATTGGCAGTGATGTTTGCATCAAAACGGAATCCCTGGTCGGCTGTGTTGTTAGTCGTGGAGACCGTCATTGCACCGAGTCGCGTGCCTCCTACCGCTCCAGAAAGAGTGATGGGGCCAGTCCCTCCAGCGAGAGTGAGAGCTTGAGAGCCTGCGACAGTGCCCGTGATCGTTCCGGCAAAGGAGATCCCCGAAGCACCAGTTGTGGTAATGGCTGTCGTGCCGCTTTTTGAAAGAGTCGTGTTGATGCCGCTTGCGACGGAGAGGGAAGCTGCTGAGATGTTCTCACCAAGAGCCAGGCTCGCTCCTGTGGCGATGGAAAATGCGCTGATCGGCGTTGTTCCTCCGATAATGCCAGAGAGAGTGATCACTCCCGTTCCTCCTTGAAGGGTGAGAGCGAAGGGGCCTGATCCGTTGTTATTGAGTGTCGAGTTGAACGTGATCGCCGCTCCCGTCGTCCCTGTGTTGAGCGTTGAGTTCCCAGTCAAAACGGTGGCAGGAAACGTGAGGGAAGAGTTGTTCAAAGAGATGTTGGCTCCCAAGTTGACCGTGCTCGCGGTCATGCTAAGGCTCGAGAGGCGGGTTGAGCCGCCGATGGCGCCACTTAGAGCAATGGTCGATGAGGTGGCGGTGAGGGTGAGCGCTTGAGCGCCATCGATGGTCGCAGTGCTTTGGAAGGTGATGGTTCCGGGACTTGCGGTGGTGATCGACTGAGTGGCTCCAAGAGAGACAGGGCCACCAAAGGTGATGTTGCCAGTGCCGGAGGTGATGGTGGCGCCGCTCAAGCCTAACGTAGCTGAGGTGGCTGTTGTATTGAATGCGACGGAGCCAGAAGTGTTGTCTTTAACAACGGCAGTGCTCGGGAGCTGGATTCCTTGCGTAGTTCCGGCCCCAGCTGTGCCATTCATGGTGACTGATCCGGCGGTCGATTGAACCGTTTTGCCAGCTGTCATTAAGATTCCGTAGTTTGTCGAACCAGACCCGGAAGAGGAGCCTGCCCCTTTTATGCTGATCGAACCTCCGGAGCCCACTGTGATATTGGAATTGAGATTCACTCCTATTGAATTTGATCCTGAGGATCTTGCTTGAGCCGCGATGGAGATGCTTGTGGTTGTGCTGTCTCCTATGCTGCTCGCGAGATCAGTCCCATAGACTGAATTGTTGGAAATTCCCCCTTGAATCGTATAGGTTCCGGCTGACTCAGTTCCAATGATAATAATGGGAGCTACAATGCTTGGTGAAGCCATATTTAACCCTGCACCGGATCCACCACCAATCGCTCTAGTGATTTGAAAAGTTCCTGAACTGCAGGTGACATTCTGAGACATGTTTAGCCCAGTGTTTCCAGTCGCATTATCAGGATTAATGGTTCGGGCATCAATTGTGACTACGGTGTTTGGGGAGGTCCCGTTTTGAGTGATAGGATAGTTGAGCTCAAAACCAAGTGTTCTGCCTACAGCGGTAAAGGTCATGTTACCGTCTTTTGTAATAAAAGCTCCAGTGGTGCCCCCAGCGACGATTCCATCTTGGTTAAATATTTGGCTTCCATTCACTGCCGTTCCGGTCAATTGGATGGTTGCGGCTTGATTTCCAGCCCCGTTGGAAATTATTGATGTACCATCGAAGAGAATCCCGTCTGTATTATGATCGCCTCCAGTAGTTCCTCCAGTCCCATTCAAGTTGATGTTTCCATAAGTGGAGCTGATCGTGGATGATAAAATCGTAAGCCCTCGATAAGATCCGGCGACCCCTCCTACGTTCGTAATGCTAAGCCCATTGAAATTGGTTGTACCTGGAGTTGCTTCTCCAATCGTGATCCCACTAATGATTGTAACTCCTTGTTGTGCAGACATTGAAAGGAGATAGCTGCTATTGGAAGGTTTTCCATTTGCAGTGATGGCTCCATTGATAGTGATGGTGCCAGCCGGGGCGAGTAGGCTGAGCGTATTCGTGGTCGTTCCATTCGTCCCCCAAGTGAGAGCGTTGGAAAGGGTGATCGTCCCTGCACCGCCGCCGCTTCCGGCGCTGGCGTCAATCGTCACATTGCAGCTTCCTAACTGAGTGACAAGATCGGATATCAAGATGACGCTTGTGGTGTTGCTTCCAGGGGCAAAAGCGCAAGAAGAGAAACTTCCCCCCGATGTGGGGCCTGTTGAGTTGATGGTAATTGCAGTTGGATCTAAAAGAAGCTGGCCTGCTTGGCCATTCGGCGCCATCGTATCGGCAGTTCCACGAAACTCTAAATAATCGCCGGAGACTTCAATTAAGCCCCCATCGCCTCCGTTGACACCGCCTCGCGCACTCAGTTTTCCATAATGGCGAGTCGCTTGATCGCTCCAAACAATGATCTTCCCTCCGTTCCCATTAGCCTCCGCATCAGCTCGTAGACTCACACCTTCTCCGACAAATGTGAACTCGGCATTCGGGATCTTTTCATTTTCTCCCCGAAAATCACCGCCGATTAAGATTTCTCCGCTTTTATTCTTCCCAGAAACATCGATTTGAGCCTCATCAAAGAGACCCACTTTATTCCCGAGGACGTGGATCTTTCCTTCACGAGCGAATAAATTCCCTCTCACTTCGCATGTGCCCCCGTCTCCCACTAAATAAATCTCACCGCTCCGCTCTTCGATCTGGTTTGCATCGATGACACCAGAACATTGGATCGCTTTTTCATAAGCGCTCGCATGGCTTTTTAGCTCCACGCCAATCGCTTCGATGAGGCCGCTGTGAGTGAGTGCTACCCCCCCCCCAGACTCATTAACGGGCATCTGGATCAAGATCCGCTCAGCCCCTTCGGGGCGGATCAGTATCGAGCGGCCAACCGCAAGCCCTGCGTGCTCAGCGTAGATGTTTCCTTCGTTTTGGACTTGGGGCCCAATTAAAAAAACTTCGCCTCTCGCCTCGATCGTTCCTAAGTGGATCACTGGGCACGTGGAAGAGCCGCTAAAGAAAAACTCGTTTTGAGAGAGGAAATGTTCATTGGAAAGATCAAGAGATGAGGCGATGAGGCCCGCTGTGTCGATTTTACCGTTGGGACCGATGAATAAACCTTGCGGATTGACGAGGATGATTTTTCCATTGGAATGGAGGCTTCCCAAGATCTCGCTTCGAAAGGGGCCCGTAACTCGGTTCAAGACACAGTGGGCATCGTTTGATTGGAGGAAGTGGAAGGTTTCGTTCTCGTCGATGGAGAAGCGTTCCCATTCAATAATTGCATTCGATGAGCTGGCGAGATGGGCGTTGCTTTCAAGAGTCGGAGGCGTGGCGTTTCCAGAAATGAGCTTGAACCCTTCCGGCTGTCCGAAAAGGAAGGGGGAGTTAAAAGTGA
>CAZIML010000039.1:0-12059 GCA_964540255.1 uncultured bacterium | reverse complement strand
TCGATTTTTCAAAGCCGCAGCCAGCCGTTTGTCCCCTTTTTGAATGCCGGGTTAGTAACACCATAGGGCGACGGCTGTTGCGTTCCCAGTCGAATGGCTGATCGAGAGGAGAATTTTCGGATTCTTGAATCGCACCTTCGCCTGTTCGGTGAAGTGAACGATTGGTTTTCCATGTTCATCTCCGATAATCTCCATGTCATGCCACCCAAGATCAGCCCCAAACCCCGTTCCTAACGCTTTGGCGACCGCCTCTTTCGCGGCAAATCTCCCCGCAAAGTGAGGCACTGGATCCTTGAACTTATAGCAGTAATCTTGCTCTTTGTGGGTGAAGAGGCGATTGAGAAAGTGCTGCCCGTGCCTTTCAATGCTTTGGCGCACCCTCTCGATTTCAATAATATCAGTTCCGATCCCTTGCGGGCTATTGTCCTTCGTCATCGTAGGAATGGTATCCCCCCTCCTCATCTTGGGCGTTGCAGAAGATCATCCGGCCTGAGGTGGTGTGCTTCACCGAAAGAACCTTAGCGTCGATCGTTTCCCCAATATATTCACCCCCGCCATTCACTACAACCATTGTTCCATCTTCGAGATAACCCACTCCTTGGCGCGGTTCTTTGCCATACCTTTGGATCTTGATCTTGATGTGTTCGCCCGCTTGCATCAACGGTTTCAGAGCATTCGAAAGGACATGGATATTCACAAACCGAACCCCCTCAATCGCAGCCATTTGAATTCGACTGATGTCGGCGGTCATGATGTTCGCATCGAGAAGGCGCGCCAAGCGAACCAGCTTCGCCGTCTGATCTTTGATTTCAGGAAAGTCGGTATCGTTGAATCTGAGGTGAAGATCGGGAAGAGCCTCTAGCTTTTTCACAATTTCGAGCGCCCGTTTTCCTTTGTGCCGAGTTCCTTCGTCTTGAGTTTCTGACTGAATATAGAGCTCTTTCAAAAGAAATCGGGGAAGGACCAGCTGCTGATCGACGATTCCAGATCCTGCCAGATCGATGATCCTTGCGTCGGTGAGGAGTGAAGCATCGATGATCAGATCTTTTTTCTTATGGTTGATTGAGCTGAATTTGACAAACGGAATGCTCACAGAGAGTTCGTCGGCGGCGCGCAGCGTCATCAAAGTCCCGAGATAAATTCCAAAGAGGAAGAGGGCAATTTTTATTACCTCTACGACTTGAGGTTGAAGGTGGATTGAAGCTGTGCTGATATCGAGGATCGCCGAGAGGACCAAAACAAGTGCCTGTCCCATTAAATAGCCAACAAAAAGGCCCAGGACTGCAATATTGAAGGCTCGTAAGTTAAATCGTTTGAAAAGGAGATCAAATCCAATCAAGGCGAATCCGAGCGCTCCTCCGAGGAGAAGGCCTGTAACCCAATTTCCAGGCGTATGTCCGTTGGGTCCTGAAATCATGTAGGTGGTCATGAAGAAAATACTCAAAATCATGAAAAGAGTGCGTGTGAACGCGAGAGCGAGATTCATAAACGGAAACTCCATTATTATTATGGAACAAATTGTAGTGGGGGAAGCGGATTTTTGTCGACAAACAGAATAAAAATTTGTTATCATGCACACATGAAGCATCGAAGTTGGATTGTTTTTTCGGGGTTTGTCTGGTTTTTTATTGGAATGCTCCTCCTTTACAAAGGGCTCCTTTTCATCACAGACGCAGCCTTTCAGACACAATCTCTTTCCTATCGCCTCCGCGACACATTTGGGAACCAGCAGCAAGCGGCTACATCGCTGATGGCACTCGGTCTTATGATTGGTTTTTTCAAAGGGCGTTTTGTCCTAGTGAAAACGGTGCAGCGAGTGGTGGCCCGCCTTGTCTCATTGCCCACTCCGATCCGGTTGAAGGATGCCTACACTCGTTCTTACTGGATTCTGATTGGTTCGATGATGGCTTTGGGAATGGTCTTTCGCTTTCTTCCTCTTCCCCTCGATGTCCGCGGCACGATTGACGTGGCGATCGGCTCAGCCTTAATCAATGGAGCGATCCTCTACTTCCGCGCCGCCCTCTTGAATTTGCCCGCTGTCCGCTAAACCCTCACTTATGATACTGGCTTCCTCGTTCGATCTCGGTCGCACGATAGAGTTGTTCGACGAGAATCAGCCTTGTGATTTGATGTGTAAAAATCAGCGGAGAGAGGCTCCACTGAAACTGAGCTTTTTGAACAATGGAAGGGGGCAGCCCCTCGGCCCCTCCGATGACGAAGTTCAGCCTGAGCCCTATTTGGATCATCTTTTGAGTCCATTCCTCGCTGCTCAAAAGCTTGCCTTTGGGATCTAGCGCTATATACGACTCATTTTCGGTCCACTCAATCAGTTGCCGGTCATCCTTTGCAATCAGCCACTCAAAGCTCATTTTCCCTTTGAGCCGCTTTTCATATTCGGATAAGGCGAGCTCAAGCCACGCCTCTTTACACTTTCCAATTGTGAATACTTTGACTTTAAACATTTTTGATTATACCAAAATTAACTGATTGCTTCTTTTTTTTTGTTTATTTAAAATGTATGTAAATTACAATAAATACAGGGGTATTATGAGTATAACGCGAATTAACAGTCATGAGTTCGCAAACTGGCTTGAAAGTTGGGATAGTCGGAAGTGGCTTGAAGACCGTTCTCCCATGCCTAGGGATGTAGCCCGAATTGCAATTGAATATGCGGGGCTGGCAGATAATGTAGAAGAAAGAATTCGCTCGCTTCGAGTTTTAGACCGATTAGGTCTTTTAAATCTTTCTCCGAATTGTCCACCTCCTCCTGAACTTCCGGAGAAGCATCGTCTATACTGTTTCCAGCCCGAAGTTTCTTATCCCATGGTGGCAGCACGTCTTCACGATTTAGTAAGACTGTTTTTCCCCAATTTTCGGGTTCTTCCTTATACTAATGGGGATATGGACGATTCTCCTGGGAAACCAAATGATCCGGCATATTGGGTATCAAGACCCGAATTCCAACTAACTGAGCCCAAAGCGTATAAGTCATATAACGAACAGATCCCGCTCCTGGAGGCTTTGAATTCCAGATCCGAGCACAAATATGAGATTGCGAATTTGCACACAATGGCACTTATGTTTATATTCGACGCTGCGCATAATTCAATTGATGCGATTGACTCTAATCGGGGAAATAGAAGGGACGTCGCACGAACACTTTATTCAAGGATGGAGGAATTGGAAGCTAAATATACCTGTTTTTGCAATATTGAGCCTTTCCGCCAATACGGGTCCTTAAATACGGAAGACTCTTACGGTAATGACTGTTTTGGAATCACCCAAAGCGTTTGGACGTGCCCAGACGACCTCACAATCAAAATCGGCCTCCCCTATCGGATACTACCGCGCCATTTCAATAATCTAGATCTGCGCTTATTCTTGGTCACCGGCGGTAGAAAATTTTCAGAGAGGGAGGGATGCGCTCGCGAGGTTTGATTTTAGGGATGACAGAGCGATTCCTTGTCAGATTCTTTGAGCCTTCTTTGCTATCAGCCACTCAAAGCTCATTTTCCCTTTGAGCCGCTTTTCATATTCGGTTAAGGCGAGCTCAAGCCACGCCTCTTTACACTTTCCAATTGTGAATACTTTGACTTTAAACATTTTTGATTATACCAAAATTAACTGATTGCTTCTTTTTTTTTGTTTATTTAAAATGTATGTAAATTACAATAAATACAGGGGTATTATGAGTATAACGCGAATTAACAGTCATGAGTTCGCAAACTGGCTTGAAAGTTGGGATAGTCGGAAGTGGCTTGAAGACCGTTCTCCCATGCCTAGGGATGTAGCCCGAATTGCAATTGAATATGCGGGGCTGGCAGATAATGTAGAAGAAAGAATTCGCTCGCTTCGAGTTTTAGACCGATTAGGTCTTTTAAATCTTTCTCCGAATTGTCCACCTCCTCCTGAACTTCCGGAGAAGCATCGTCTATACTGTTTCCAGCCCGAAGTTTCTTATCCCATGGTGGCAGCACGTCTTCACGATTTAGTAAGACTGTTTTTCCCCAATTTTCGGGTTCTTCCTTATACTAATGGGGATATGGACGATTCTCCTGGGAAACCAAATGATCCGGCATATTGGGTATCAAGACCCGAATTCCAACTAACTGAGCCCAAAGCGTATAAGTCATATAACGAACAGATCCCGCTCCTGGAGGCTTTGAATTCCAGATCCGAGCACAAATATGAGATTGCGAATTTGCACACAATGGCACTTATGTTTATATTCGACGCTGCGCATAATTCAATTGATGCGATTGACTCTAATCGGGGAAATAGAAGGGACGTCGCACGAACACTTTATTCAAGGATGGAGGAATTGGAAGCTAAATATACCTGTTTTTGCAATATTGAGCCTTTCCGCCAATACGGGTCCTTAAATACGGCAGACTCTTACGGTAATGACTGTTTTGGAATCAAGCGAAGCGTTGAGTTGAGCCGGCGCGACCGCACAATCAAAATCGGCCTCCCCTATCGGATATCATCGCGCGATTACAATATTGTTGATATGCACTTATTCTTGGTCACCGGCGGTAGAGAATTCCCTGATAAAGAGGCGGAGTTTGATTTTAGGGATGACAGAGCGATTCCTTGTCAGATTCTTTGAACTTTTCCAAGTATACCGAAACAACCTGAAGAATCGGTTTTTGGCGACGCCCCATCCCCAAAGATGAGACATCTTTGGGGGCCCCTGGGCGGCGGCGTCGGGCAGCCACTGTATTTTGATCTGCCTGACACGCTCAAACTTTTTAAGTTTAGCTGCAACGGCTTACCCCGAAAATGGGGCATTTTCAGGGACCCCAAGCCTTCGGCACCGCTACGCTGATCAAAATTCAGGGCGCCTCCTTGCCAAACTCCCGATTCTTCAGGTTGTTTCGGGATAAATTGACTTTAAAGGGTTTCCTCGTCTATCAATGGATCTCATATGATGCCGTTTTCCGTCATTTATTGGGATCCTCGACCTGAAATTTTCTTCCTTCCCCTTTTTCATTGGCCGATTCTTTGGTATGGAGTTCTCTTTGCCCTTGGATTCGGCGCTGGCTTCCTCATTTTTTCCCAGATCCTCAATCGCTTCCTAGGGGGAGATCAGAAAGAGCGGGCTACCCAAATCACCGACCGACTTACTCTCTATATGATTTTGGGGACCATTATTGGCGCTCGACTTGGCCACTTCCTCTTCTACGAACACCCCCAAAATTACTTGAGCGACCCATGGGAAATTTTCCGTATCTGGGAAGGGGGGCTCGCCAGCCACGGCGCAGCTGTTGGCATCATCCTTTCCCTCGCTCTTTTTAGCTACCGCCTCCGCTCTTCGGAGCCGAGCCTCACTCTCCTTCGCCTTCTCGACTTCGTCTCTGTCCCGACCGCTTTTGCAGCTTGTCTCATCCGGATCGGCAACTTCATCAACCAAGAAATTCTTGGCAGCCCTTCCTCCCTCCCTTGGGCTGTCCAATTTGGACACCCTGCCGATCGGAGCCTCCCCATCCCGCGCCATCCCGTTCAGATCTATGAAGCCCTCTTCTACCTTTGCGTCTTTTTCCTCCTTTGGCGACTCACATTTAAAAAATCTTTCCTCCACAACCAGGGAAGGCTCATCGGCCTCTTCCTCATCCTCGTTTTCGGTTTCCGCTTTCTCATCGAGTTTATCAAAACAGAGCAAAGCCACCTCCTCTCCTCCTGCCCCCTCACGATGGGGCAATGGCTGAGCATCCCCGCGGTGATCGCGGGAGGAGCGCTTTGGAAACGCAAAATGTAAAACGCAAAACGCCAAAGTTAAAAAAAGAGTATGCGCTCCGTGGAGGCATTTTCCCTTTTTTAACGATTTGACTATTTTTCTTACTTGGCACAAAATATTTCCTTACATTTATGGCTGTGGTTGGATTGATCGATTTGCTTTTGGGGTGGGTGCTTTTAAGATTCTGATTGTAAGTTTATTGCGTTCGCTGTTTTTGATTCGTGTAGACTTTGTATATAAGTTATTGTACAATTGAGGGGGAAGAGGGTGAAGAAAAAAGACCTAGAAAAAGAGCTTAGGGGATATGGGTGGCGCCTTCATCGACACGGAAAAAAGCATGACTATTGGACGAATGGAACTATTTGTGAATCGGTCCCAAGGCATGCTGAAGTAAAAGAGAATCTAGCAAGGAAAATCTTAAAAATTGCTAAGAACAACGCCTCCAAAAATTAGAAGGATTATATGGAATTAGAAGGGAAAGTTTGGAAAGATGGGAAATTTTGGTTGATCGAGGTCCCTCCCCTAAATTTAATGACCCAAGGAAAAAGTCGAAAAGATGCAATAGCTATGGCTGAGGATGCCATTCTTGGACTTTTTGAATGTTATTTTGATTCGGAGTTAGGTGACGATGTTTCCGTCACTGTTGTTGATTATGGGGAGGGGGTCGTAGGGGTGACTTCGAATGAACCTAAACTTTTATTAGCGCTCTCGTTGATTAAACAAAGAGAAAAAAGTGGGACTACTATTAGAGAAGCTTCTCAACGATTGGGCTCAAAATCACCCAACGCATACGCTCAATATGAAAAGGGAAAAACAAGCATTTCTCTCGAAAAATACGAAAAACTTCTGGTGGCTGCAAATCCGATCGACCGAAGACATATTAGAGTTGTATAGGCACATCTCAAACGAAAAAGTTAAAAAAAAAGAGTATCCACTCCGTGGGGGCATTCTCCCTTCGGTTTTGCATTTTGCATTTTGCGTTTTGCGTTTAAATCCTTCCTCTACGATAATAGAGAGTAAAGAATTTTATTGGAGGTTGTCGTGAATTTTATCCACATCGCAGGGAATCTAGGGGCCGATCCCGAAGTCCGGTTCACTTCCAGCGGAAAAAAAGTGACCAATCTAAAAGTCGCTACTCGCTCCCGTCGAGGAAAAAATAATGAAGAAGTGACCATCTGGTGGAGAGTCACCATCTGGGGAGAACAATTCGACAAAATGGTCTCCTTTTTGAAAAAGGGCTCCGCTGTCATGGTCTACGGCGATGTTCATAAACCGGAAGTGTTCACCGACCGAGAGGGGAAACCTCAGGTTTCACTGGATATTACTGCGGTTCACATCGAATTCAGCCCCTTCGGCAAGTCGGGCGGCGGAAATGGCCAGCAGGAAGGTCAACAGGCTCCAGGACCTGTCGCCGAAGCGCCCGCCAATCCATACACAGGCTACTCGGCACCAAAACCTGCAGGCGCCCCTCAGGGAAAAGGGGAAACTTTTGATGATGAGGTTCCGTTTTGAAGTTCGCTTTCTCGAACACAGTTCCAAAGGGAACCGATTTGGTGATCGTCCCATTCTGGGAAGGAGTGAAGGAAGCTTCTGAGCCGACAGGATTCGATTTGGAAGGGCCTTTGAGGGATTTCAAAGGGAAGAATGGAGAGACTCTCTTTGCCTATGATCAGGGAGAGAGAATCTTACTTTTGGGACTGGGTAAGCAGGAGAAGGCAAGCGTCGAAGCGCTGAGAAGAGCTTATGCTGCAGCAGTTCGGGCAGCGGCTACCAAAAAAGTGAAGCAGGCAGCCCTTCTTTTTCCCAAATGCAAGCAGAAAGAGGAGTTTTTAAGGGGGATCGGCGAAGGGCTGGTCTTGACCAACTACTCGTTCACCTACAAGCATGACTCACTGAAAGATTCGCCGATCGTTTTAATCGAGAAAGTAACTTTTGTCGGAGTCGAAAAAAGCTCTGTTTTAGAGCGGGTTTTGACCGTGGGAGAGGGGGTCCGTTTTGTTCGGGATCTTGTGAATGGAAATGCCGACGATAAGGTAGAAAAATTGGTCGCATCGGCCCAAAAACTTCACCCGAAGGTAAAGACGACTCTCTTCAATAAAAAAAGACTCGAAGAAGAGGGGATGGGACTCATTTTAGCGGTCAACCGCTCCTCTGTGATCGATCCTTACTTAATCATGAGCGAATACAAGGGCGATCCAAAGTCAAAAGCCCACATTGTGCTCGTCGGAAAAGGGGTCACCTACGATACTGGTGGCTTGAGTTTGAAGCCCTCCGATGGGATGTTCACCATGAAGTGCGATATGGCTGGGGCTGCCACTGTGTTGGGGGCTGTGAAGACGGCGGCTCAATTGGGGTTGAAGGTCAATGTGACCGCTTTAGCTCCTGTCACAGAAAACTGCATCGGCTCGAAAAGCTTCAAACTGGGCGATGTTTATACCTCCTATTCTGGGAAAACAGTCGAGATCAACAATACCGACGCCGAGGGAAGGCTCATTTTGGCCGACGCTTTGAGCTACGCGGCAAAAAATCTAGCCCCCAGCTGCATGATCGACTTGGCCACCTTGACCGGGGCTTGCGTCATCGCTTTAGGAGAAGAGATCGCCGGATTATTCACAAAAGATGATGATTTGGGCGAGGAGCTTTTGAGCTCGGCCGACCGTTGCGACGAACTTCTTTGCCGCTTCCCTTTCTACGAAGATTACAAAGAGGTGTTCAAGTCGGAAATCGCCGATCTCGTGAACAGCGGAGGGAGAGAGGCCGGAGCGATCAAGGCGGCTCTCTTCTTGCAGGAGTTCGTGGGGAATGTCCCTTGGGCTCACATCGACATCGCAGGACCCGCCTATCAAGCAAAGCCAAAGCACTACAATCCAATGAAGGGGACAGGGTATGCTCTCCGTCTTCTGATCGAGTTCCTCGAGGGGCAGTCGTCGTGAAGCTCCTCGTCCCATCCCAGCAAAAGCTTGTCCCCTTTCTACAGGGGCATCTCGGCTCATATTCGGGAAAATTCATTCGAAAACTGTTGGAAGCAAACCTTTGCCGAGTGAATGGCCGGGTGGAGCGATTCGGTTCCAGAGTGGTGAAGGGGGGCGATTCTGTAGAACTGGCTCCAAGCTGGAAGTCAGTATTGACTCCTAAACTCTCAAATTTTGAAACTCTCTATGAGGATGAAGGGCTCAAAGTCGTGGCCAAACCTGCCGGCTGGATTTGCACCGATGGAGAGGCTCTAAAGGCATTCGGTCCAGGCCACTTTTTAGTTCACCGCCTCGACAAAGATACGACGGGGCTTCTGATCGTAGCGAAAGGGGGAAAGGCGCGCGACCAATTGATGGAGCTGTTCGAAAAACGGGAAGTGGAAAAAACATATCTCGCTTTGGTCGACGGATGTCCGAAGGAAGAAAGGGGGATCCGAAAAAGTCTTTTGGGAAAAAAAGGCTCCTATCAGGGACAGACAATTTACGGTTCGTGCAGCCATGGGCTCACTGCAGTGACCGGCTGGCGCCTTTTAGCAAAGGGCAATCGGGCGAGTCTCGTCGAATGCTCTCCAGAAACTGGGAGAACTCATCAGATCCGGGTCCACATGGCTGAGATGGGGCACCCGATTCTCGTCGACCGGCAATATGCCGATCGGTTTGAATGCCCTCTTTTCGTTCAGCGCACTCTTTTGCATGCTCATCGATTGAGCTTTGCCTTTGAGGGGAAAAAGATCGATCTTGTCGCGCCGATCCCTCCCGATTTCAAAGAGGCTTTACTCGCCATTGGTATACGCGAATGTGTTCAAAAGTTGGGGGTTTGGCAAGAAGGCGCCCTGAATTCGAGTCAGCGATAGCGGCTCCGAAGCAGCTAAACTTAGAAAGTTTAGCGATGCAGGAGGACTTGAATTCAGTGGCTGACCGACGCCGCCAAAACCCAACTTTTGAACTCATTCGTGTAGATGAACGTGGGACATCTTCGTGAGCTTCTTGTTGAAAAGAAACATCCCAATCGCCGGAATGATCGTCATGATCACAAAGAGACTGAAGAAATTGTAGAGTCCTCCCATCTTCTCCATGAATCCAGCTAACACTCCTCCATTATAGAAGGCAATCCCAACGCATACGTACCAAATGCCAATGCTGAGCGCTGTGTAGCGGGGAGGAGCCAGGCGGCTCACCATCGATAAGCCGATCGGCGCCAAAAGCATCTCTCCAACAGCCATCAAAAAGTAGGCTCCCACAAGATAGGTCCACGAAACATCGGCTGTCGTAGCTGCTGCGGGAATTTGCTTCGATCCCATCATCATCACAAAAAAGCAGGCGGCGATGAAAAAGAGGCTGAGGGCCGTTTTAGTTGCTGGCGATGGATCGGATCCCGATTTTTGTAGTTTTGCATAGAGGGTCGCTAAGAGGGGAGCGAGGAGGATCAAAAAGAAGCTTTCGCTCGAAAAGAAAACCCCTTCGGGGATCGAAACGCCGCCGACTGTTTTATTCATAAACTCGTGCGCGAAAATCGCCATCGAGGAGAACGCTTGATTGTAGGCGACCCAGAAAAGGATCGAAACGAGGCAAAAAACTCCGATGACAATAAGCCGCTGTTTTTCTACATAAGTGAGAGGAGTGCGGGCAATGTGCCGCTCTTTTTGAAGAGTTTTTAACCCTTGATAGGTCTCTTTATGCTTGATGAGATAGATGATGAGGGGGATCAACCCAGCTAATTGGACAAAGCCTGCGAGAACGAACGCAGTGTTCCAATTGACTAATTTGGCCACTGTCCCAAGTGAGGCAAGAGCTAAAAAGACCCCCACATTGATCGAAGCATAGTAGATTGAAAAGCCTGCCTCTCTTAAATCGGGTTTATTCCGATAGGTATAACCCAACACGGTGATGATGCTAGGGGTAAAAAGGCCATATCCACAGGCGATGATCACTAGGGCAACATAGAGGAGATGTTCGATTCCTGTCGCTATGAGAAAGCAGCCCACTGCATTGACGAGAGCTCCCAAGAGAAGCGGCGATTGGTAGTTCCAACGATCGGCAATCCATCCGCCGATAAAGGGGAGAAAGGCGGCAGCGCCGCTGAAAACCCCGTAAATGTGAGTGGCTTTTTCATTCGGAAACTGGTAATGTTCTATCAGATAAATTACGAGTAGATTTCCAATGCCCCAAAAAGCGAACCGTTCGCAAAGTTCAGTCAACCCCAAGATCCAAAGTTCTTTCGGGTGTTTGGATAACGATGTTTCATGAGTCATAGGAAATCCTCCATTTAATTTGTGTATATAAATTGATGTCATTCCCCGCAAGAATATTAATTGTTAAAACATCTTCCTTGGGGGATATTGTTCAATCATTGAATATTGTCGATGAGTTGAAAAGACGTTTCCCTTCTGTTTTGATTGATTGGGTCGTCGAATCGGCCTATGCCCCAATCGTCCAAGCTCATCCTTCGATTCATAGAGCCATTTCTTTGAATATCAAAGGTCGAAAAGGTCTTTGGCAAGGAGTTCGAGAGCTCAGGAGAGAGCGATATGACCTCATTTTCGATTTGCAGGGAAACTGTAAGTCGGGGGTGGTTACTTTTCTGGCGAGGGGGAAGGTGAAAGTAGGGTATGGGCTCAAGTCGGTGAGAGAGTGGCCGAATATCCTCGCGACTCAGGTGCGCTTCAATGTTTCTCGGCAACAAAACATTCGCCAATTTTACTTAGGACTGATCGACAGCTACTTTGAGCAGGTGTCGGGGAATGAGTGGGGCGGTGTAGAGTTTAAGATTGATGAGAGGCAAAAAGGGAAAGTCCGTTCGATTTTAGCTCCCGCCCAGGGAAAAAAGAAGATCATGGTTTGTCCTGGGTCGAAGTGGAAGAATAAACAACTCAAGGAAACGACATGGATCGCTTTTTTGCAAAAGATCGACGCCTACTTTTTTCTCATGTGGGGAAGCGACGAGGAGAAAAGACTTTGCAAAGAGATTGCAGACCGCTTAAGCCATTGTCAAGTGGTCGAAAAGCTTTCTTTGCCCACTTGGCAGAATCTCATGGGGGAGGTTGACTTAGTGATTGCGGTGGACTCTTCGGCGCTTCACCTATGTGCGACCACCTCAACACCCACCTTCAGCATCTTCGGTCCGACCGCTTCGACTATTTTCAAGCCAGTAGGGGAGCGCCACACCGCTATTCAAGGGAGGTGCCCCTATGGCCGCACCTTCGAAAAACAATGTCCTATTCTACGCACCTGCCCGACTGGTGCCTGTATCAAAGAGATCACCCCTGAAGCTCTTTTTGAAGCGATGATTAGTAATAAATTTTATTTTACTATAAAATAACTATACTTTTGTCATAAAATAGTTTCCCAAA
>CAZIML010000038.1:0-12217 GCA_964540255.1 uncultured bacterium | reverse complement strand
GAATCGCCTATGAGTGGGGATTGATGGCCTCAATCGATCAGTTCGCCATTCAGGTCATCAAACATTTTGCAGGGTATGCGGGAGTGGGGGCGCTTATGCCCACTGCGCAGTGGTATGCAGCGTTGGGAGTTCGGGTGACGATTGGGATTGTTGCTGGAGTGATTTACGATTTAACAGAGAGAGCCGCCCTTTGTATCGGGCGGCGCTGTCATCAGCTTTGTTGCTCTAAAGCGACTTTATGAAATCATGATTTGGGGGAATTTCATATTGTCAAACGCAGTCATTCTTGGAAAATTTGGGGTGATCTTTTCAAAATCCAGGGTGTTCCAAAAATTTAATCCTGCATGTATTGCCGCGTTGCCTGCATATACAGTGGCGATCGCTCCAGCAGTGTAACCGATTGGTTTCCTATAGGTGTAAACAAATCGAATAACATTTCCTGCCGTTTTAAATACTTCTTTCCCAGTATCCAAGATTCCTTTCGCCCGATCGCGCAGCGAGGGGGCTGGCTGAGGTGCAGCAGCGGCAGGTGCAGCAGCGTTAGTAACATCGGTAACCTCGGTAACAACGGCAGTTGGAGGTGCGGCAGCACGTGTGGCCGCAGCGGCAGCGGTCGCAGCGCCACTGGCTTGAGAAGCGGTGCTCTCAGCGCTCGGTTCTCTCCTTCTTCGCATTGAAGGAGGCTTCTTTCCCATTGATGAATCGATTATAGCAGGCCTTTTGAAGTAGCAGCAGCACCAGTTGCGCCAATTGGTCCAGTAGGCGCAGGTTTTTCTCACTGTTGCACCAAGTTTTTTCGCTGTGGTAGGCAATTGAACGATTGTATGATATGTCCTATTGACCGTATTGTACGCACCGTTTTTTACCTCTTGTGGGATCATTTTGTTAATGGCCCACGATGTAACCCCAAACGTAAGTAGAGGAACCGTAAAGGGTGAGTTTTCTAAAACTTCAAGAGCTGGGGTAACAAAACTGCCAATCGTTTCATACTCTTTAAAAAATGGTTCAGTCCGACGGATTAAAGTGGAGGGAACTGTAGCCATTAAGAAGCCCGCTCGCAGGGGCCCCTTGCAAAGGAGAGCTCCTCCCCATCCGGCGATGAAACCGGCTACATCTTTCTGTTTGACGACGACTGATTTTTTAGGGACAGTTGGGATCCCGAATGGAGCCACCTCATTGCCGTACTTCCGATTGAGGGCGATTAAGCTGTCGAATAAAGCATTTCGTTGCTTAAATGCGGCTTGAATCACGGCATTAATTGTTGTTAGCTTTGATTGTGTTAATAGCTGAGATGCAGTGTCGCCGTATTCAATTTCACATCCTGCCTTCACGATTTCTTGGAAACGAGTGTTGCATAGACTTAGAGCTTTTGAATGAGTTCCAAGTTGCTGCCAACCTTGTTGGACGATACTTTTGATGGCGCCATGGGCGACCAAGGCAACGCTAGCCTGGTCTCGGGGGCGTAAATGCGGCTCTAATTCGGAGCACATTTTTTCGAGGTCTTCTCTTAGGACATTCGATCTACGGCAAACATTATTTAATCTCCATTGAAAAACGGCATAATTTTTCATAGGTTCAAGGTCTACCCTACTTTCAGCAGCGCCTACTGGCATTGTCATAAATAATCCTCCGTAAGATGTTTTTGCAGGAGATTATAACACGCAGTGTAGATAAGGGTCTATTCGTAGAAGATTATTTAATTAGCCCTCAAATGAATTATTTGAGGGCTTATAGAATTACTTAGAACAGCGTGCTGTGAGGCGGGACTTAGTGCGCGCTGCTTTTTGAGGAGTGTAAACTCCTCGCTTTACGCCTTTATCCATAATGCTATAAATGGCGTTCAATTTTGTTTTGATCGCTTCAGGAGCTTCTTTTTCGTTGAGAGAGCTCTCGAGAGAACGGATCGATGTCAAAACAGATGCGCGGTAGGATCGGTTGCGCAACCGTCTTTTTTCGTTCTGTAAATCTCTTTTTAGAGCAGAGGGTTGTTTCGTTTTCCCTTCCGCTTTCTTCTTTCCAGCTGCTGGTGACTTGTCTTCAGCCATGTTTCCTCAGGTAGTTCATTTGAAAGTATTAAATGCCACCACTATAATCGCTCTCGGTAAATTCGTAAAGGACCTTCTTTTTTTTCTCCTGTTTCGACGCTTCTATAGAAATTTCTTTTGTATTTATGAAAGTTCGTTTCGTGTATAATTAAACGAAATTAACATTTGGTTCTAATGGATTATTCAAGCTCGAATTACTTCTTTCATGTTTCAAACAAACTCATTGTCGAAAATAATTTTAAATCTCGTTTGGCGTGTTTAAGAAATTTCTTCATTCGATGTGCGATTTTCCCTCTTTCTTTGGTCGCAAAAGGGTGGAAAACCCTCCTTAAGGGGGCTGGAGCTTTGATTGCCTCTCTTCTCATCGTACTCACTTTAGGGAGCTCGGTTTCTCTGAGAAGGTTTTTTGTGGGGCGTGTGGCCTCGCTTGCCCAAGAGCTCGCCGATTGGGTTCTCCTTCCTCTCGCCCTTTGTTCCAGGCTTTGCCGCTTGATTCTCGGCTGGGCGATTCATCCAAAAATTTACTTCAATGAAGTTGGTTGATCCATCTTTGAAGGATGGCTAAATAGGGGCCTACCACTCTTTTTTTGAGCCACTCTTTGACAAAATTCCCCTTTAGCACCCCTCTTTTCGCCTCAAGTTCCAACATTTTCCAATGGTGCATCGTCATTTGGTGCCCCTTGAGCGCCCGATCCATTCGGTCTCCACTCAAGTATTTCTTTCCTTTGAGTTGAACGATTTGGCCGGGAAACAATTCTTCATTAAAAGTTCCCTGAGGCCGGTTTCGGATTTTTTGGAGGTCGAGAGGGATCCTCTTCCCTCGCCTGACTCTTTTCCCGTCCGAAAAAATTTCAAATTGATCGTAGCACCTCGACGTCAATCCTTTCTCGATCATCAGATAATAGGTGGAGAACTGTCTTAAAAACTCTTCCGCAGGGCGCGCCACCCGTTTGTTGTATCTTTTGTCATCGAGAAGCCAAATCACCTCGTATCCGACTGATCGATAGTCATGGATCCTCATTTCCGCTTCTTTTTCGCTCATGGGGGAGCATTGAATTTCAAAAACAACCTTTTCCTTCTCCCAGCATAGATCGGCGACTCGATCGATCTGAATGAAGGGGCGCTCCATTTGAAGAGCTCCTTCGGGGAATGATTTTTGAAGCTGAATTTGAGCGAGGAGATGATCTTCGGTTTTGCTGTAGAGGCGGCACTGAGGCGTTGTTTTGAGATGGTAAAAATGGGAGAGCCGATTTTTTCCAACCCTTCTCTTCACCGGGCCGAAACAGTCGAGACACCAGTAGATTTTTCTCGGTTCAGCGTCCGCTGCGTCAATCAAATCGTCGTCATCAACCGCGTAAAATGCCATAAAGTTGTTGCAAATAATCGAATAGATTATATGATATTGACAGAAAGCGGGTCTCCCATCCACAATATTTTCGTTTTCTCAAGTGATTTTTTCCGCATCTGATTTAGGAGAGCATGACCGGTACCACATCTTTCAGTAACCCCCAGCATCAGCAAAAAATTGAAGAATTAGTTGCTATTGCCAAAGAGCAAGGTTTCCTCACGTACGAGGAGATCAACGAAATTCTTCCGATGACTTTCGATTCCCCAGAGCAGATCGACCAGGTATTGATCTACTTGAGCGGAATGGACATTCAGATTCTCAATCAGGCTGAGGTGGAGCGGCAGAAGGAGCGGAAAAAAGAGGCGAAAGAGCTTGAAGGGCTTCCTCGCCGTTCTGAAGGAACTTCTGACGACCCTGTTCGGATGTACCTCAAAGAGATGGGTTCCGTTCCTCTTCTCACACGAGAAGAAGAGGTTGAAATCTCCAAACGAATCGAAAAAGCGCAGATCCAGATTGAAAAAATTATCATGCGTTTCCGCTACTCAATCCGGGAAGCGATTTCGATCGCGAGCTATCTGATCACCGGAAAAGAGCGGTTCGACAAGATCATCGCTGAGAAAGAAGTTCCAGATAAAGCTCACTTCCTCAATCTTCTCCCACGCCTTTGCGAGTTGATGAAGACGGAAGATCAGCTCCTCGAGCAGCTCCTCATTCAGGGGCGCGATCCCAATCTGAAAAAAGAAGAGCGGGCTCAGCTCATGGAGAGCATTGAGAAATGCCGGATCCGGGCGCAAGCTTACCTCCGCAGATTTTGCTGCCGACACAACATCATTGAGGACTTTGGCGAAGTTATTTTGGCGGCCTATGATCGATTCCTCCAGTTGGAGAAAGAGGTGCAAGAGCTGACCCCGCGGGCCGAGAAGAATAAATTTGCTGCTGGAAAACTCTCTGCAGCAAAACGGAAGCTGTATAAGCGGGAGCTCGCTGCGGGGCGCAACCTCGAGGAGTTCAAAAAAGACGTCCGGATGCTCCAGCGCTGGATGGATAAGAGCCAGGAAGCAAAGCGGGAGATGGTCGAATCGAACCTCCGCCTCGTTATCTCGATTGCAAAAAAATATACGAATAGGGGCCTTTCTTTCCTCGACTTGATCCAGGAAGGAAACATGGGGCTCATGAAGGCGGTCGAGAAATTTGAGTATCGGCGCGGCTACAAATTTTCTACCTATGCGACTTGGTGGATCCGCCAGGCGGTGACGAGAGCGATCGCCGATCAAGCCCGAACGATCCGGATCCCTGTTCACATGATCGAGACGATCAACAAAGTGCTCCGGGGCGCGAAAAAGTTGATGATGGAGACTGGGCGGGAGCCCACTCCAGAAGAGCTTGCGATAGAGCTAGGGCTCACTCCTGAGAGGGTCCGTGAAATTTACAAAATTGCCCAGCATCCAATCTCCCTTCAAGCTGAAGTGGGCGATGGGGGGGAAAGCCAATTTGGCGACTTCCTCGAAGATACCGGAATCGAGTCTCCCGCAGAGGCGACCGGTTACGCAATTCTTAAAGACAAAATGGGAGAGGTTCTCTCGACCCTCACCGATCGGGAAAGAACGGTTCTCATCGAGCGATTTGGCCTTCTAGATGGAAAGCCGAAGACCCTTGAAGAAGTGGGCGTCCGATTCAAAGTAACTCGAGAGCGGGTTCGTCAGATTGAGGCGAAAGCTCTCCGGAAGATGCGCCACCCAACCCGTGCAAAACAACTCCAAGCCTTCCTCGATCTTCTCGAAGGCGAATAAGAAATCTACCTTTTATTAAACACCTCATTGAACTCATGAGGTGTTTTTTTTTTGTTTTTTTGAAATGGAGCGTAGCGGGGTCGAACCGCTGGCCTCGACAATGCCATTGTCGCGCTCTACCAACTGAGCTAACGCCCATAAGCGGAGGCCTCCGATTTTAGGTTGTTTCACTATTTTGATTCAAGTAGTAGAATCAGAGGAAAGGTGAAAGAAGCGGCTCCCGATCCCATTTTTGGCTTAATTGGAGCCTTCAATGCCGATCCGAGGAAGGAAAAAGTGAGTCTACTGGCTGGCATCTATAAAGATGACCAGCTGAGAGGGGAGCTGATGAGCTCAGTGAAACGGGCCTATGAGCTGATTTCTGAACCGGCAGCCGATTATTTGCCGATCGACGGATTGGGGGAATTAGGGGGGCTTTTAGGACCTGTTCTGTTTGGGGAAGTGGGGTGGAATGGAGCTAAAGAGAGAACCTATGTAGCCCACACAACGGGGGGGACAGGCGCTTTGCGCGCTGGGTGTGAGTTTTTGGTGCGCGAGGTTGGAGAAAGGGTATGCATCCCAAATCAAACTTGGCCCACTCACCGTTTGATTTTCGAGCGTTCCGGAGCTCATGTCGACATGTATCCCTACTATAACAGAGCCAAAAAAGGGTTCGACCTCGAGTCGATGGGAGGTTTTTTGGAGACTTTGCCCGAGAGGACTGTGGTTCTCTTGCACGCTTGCTGCCATAACCCCACTGGATCAGATCCAACACCCGATCAATGGAAGGCGATTTCTCAGATCATGGGGGCGAAGGGGCTTTTCCCTTTCTTCGATTGCGCCTATCAAGGATTGGGGGATGGGGTTGATGCGGACGCGGGAGCGATTCGAACGTTTTTGAACGATGGGCATGAAATGTTAGTTGCCTACTCGTGCTCCAAAAATTTCAGTATGTATTGCCAGCGGGTGGGGGCCCTTTTTGCCGTTGGGGAGAATCCTTCTGTCAAGATGAGGGCGGGAAGCCACTTGAAGCGGATCATTCGGGCTCTCTACTCAAATCCGCCCGCCCAAGGGGCTTTGGTAGTCGCCCAGGTGCTGAAAGAGGCGGAACTCAAAGCTCTTTGGCAAAAAGACCTCGACGGGATGCGGCGGCGGCTCAATGTGATGCGCGATACGTTGGTTCAGCGGCTCAACGCCAAGGCGAAAAAAGGGAAGTTTGACTATTTGCGAAACCATAAAGGGATGTTTTCTTTTGTCGATCTTGATAAAGGGCAAGTGCAAAAGATGATCGAAAAATATGGAATCTATCTCACCGACAATGGGAGAATCAGCGTGGCTGGTTTGACGATGAAAAATATCGATTATGTTGTAAATGGTCTATTGAGCGTATGCGGCGAGCTGTAACAGTTCCGTTTGTGATCATCGGGGCGCTCCTTTTTGGGTGGATCAGCATCCCGAAAAATCTCTCCGATCCGCTCCGCTCGGCAGCAGTATCCCTCTTCCATCGAGAAGGGGGCCCATCGCGTGGCGACGAATGGAGCCGATTAGAGGTGGAAAATCAGCGCCTTCGTTCTCAAGTGGAACGAGTGTATGAATGGGCTCTTTTCAGCAAAGAAATCGGAGAGCAGTTTGAATTTCTGAAAGGAATCGGCTCTGTATCAAAGAGAAGAGCCGCCCATTTGCAGGAAGTTCTAGCAGAAGAGCTGTCTTCGATCCCAGCCCTTGTCATCTATCGCGATCCAAGCTCTTGGAGCAGCAGTCTGTGGGTGAATGTCGGGGAAGAAAACAATCAGGCGATGGGGAGAGCGATTGTAGCGAAAAATAGCCCTGTGATCGCTGACGGGGCTCTCGTCGGGGTTGTCGATTACGTCGGCAAAAAGCAAGCGCGGGTGAGGCTGATCACCGATTCGGGCCTCTCCCCCGCTGTTAGAGTGGCTAGAGGCGCCTCTCAAAATCAGCTGCTCGCTCACCAAATCGAGGAGCTCGTCCACCTTTTGAAAAACAGGGATGATTGTTTCCACTCCCCCGAAGAAAAAGAGAGGTTGATGGAGCCCCTTCGTCAACTGAAAGAGCGGTGCAAAGGGGGTTGGGGAGAGGAATACTTGGCTAAGGGAGAAGTGCGCGGGAGCAGCGCCCCTTATTGGAGAGCTCGAAGCCCCCTTTTGAAGGGGATCGGGTTCAATTACGACTATCCTGATGGCGAGGGGCCTTCGCGGGGATTGAAGGCTGAAAAAGGGATTCCCATTTTGAAGGAAGGGGATCTTTTAGTCACCTCAGGACTCGATGGTGTCTTCCCGACAGGCCTTAAAGTAGGAACGGTCTCAAAAGTAGCCCCCTTAAAAGAGGGAAGCTACGCCTATGAAATCGAAGTACGCCCCGTTGCAAGCCGCTTGAACGAGCTTCAAACGGTTTTCATACTCCCATCGCTCAGCGAATAAATTTCCTCCCTCACTCGATTCCAATCAGGATCGGGATCGAATGTATAGGCGTACCCCTCCTTTCTCGATTCTGAGTCGATGCACCGATGGAGGGGAAATTCGACATTCCTGTTGATGAAGCGGATCGGGCGATTGAAGGTCAAAAAATCATATCCGATCGAGGACATGTCGCAAATGAGCTCGTCGCTCCGATCTAAAATGGGGTAAACGGGGGGAATTTGAGGAATAAATCGATCTGGATAGCGCCCCATGAGAGGTTCTAGTCGGGCCTCATATTTTCGGAGCGTATTGGGATGGAGCTTCACGATCAAATTCGGGATCTGGTTGGCAAGTTCCGGAAACATTTTCCAAAAGGAGCCATGACTTTCTGAATCTTCCCAGGTAGGCGCATATAAAATTCCCCTAGGAAGAGAGAGTTTATCGTAGAAATTTTTAGATTTAAGGAAGTAGCGATATCGAAAATTTCCAATCGTTACGGTTTTGGGGTGGACGTTTTTTGCTCTCATGAAGTCAATCATCCGCCTTCCGTAGACAAGAGCTATTTCCCCTACCCCCTGAAAAAAGGGCCCCTTCCACCCCTTGTCCGAATTTCCATGAGGCAGCCAAACGACTTTTGCCCTTGGAATGCAGCTTGGATCATCGGGACTGGGTCGCAAGTGACGATGGTTGGAGGCAGTTTCAAATCCCAAAAGGGGATTTCAATCACTTCAAGATCGGGGTAAAATCGGCGGCAAAGGTCGGCGATCTGAGGTTCGCAAACGATGAGAGGCCAATTGATTTGAGCGCAAAATGGGGCTAAGTGATCGATGTAATGAATCGAATCGTCGTAAATCAACCCTGCATAGTTCATTTGAAAGCCTAAACAGATTATACTGAGTTCATGAAAGAATTGCATCAGTGGTTTTTCGATAACCGGCGCGAATTTCCTTGGAGGAGCGATCCGACTCCATATAAAGTGTGGATCTCCGAGGTGATGCTTCAGCAAACACGGGCGAGCGTCGTCATCCCCTATTTTGAGCGGTGGCTCTCTTTATTCCCAGATGTTCATTCTCTCGCTTCAGCTCCCTTAGAATCAGTCATCAAAGCTTGGGAAGGGCTCGGCTATTATAGCAGGGCGAGAAACCTTCATCGGGCAGCCTCTCAAATCATCTCTCAGTTTGGAGGAACGATTCCCTCGACCAAGGAGGAACTGTTGTCGATCCACGGACTGGGCCCCTACACGGTCGGAGCCATTTTGAGTTTTGGCTTTCGGAAAAGGGCGATTGCGGTCGATGGGAATGTGACTCGCGTTCTCACGCGTCTTTTTTTGATTGAGGAAGAAGTATCGAAACAATCGGTGAGACGGAAGATCGAAAAAAAGGGAGAAGAATTTCTCGATCCTGAGGCGCCATGGATTACGGTTGAAGCATTGATCGAACTGGGAGCGACCATTTGCACCCCCAATCCTAAATGTCAGATTTGCCCTCTTCAAAAAATGTGCCTAGGGCAGGAGCGGGCCCACTCTCTTCCGATCAAAAAGCCCGATAAAGAGACGATCCAGCTTCACCGAGCCGTTCTTCTCATCGAGTCGCAAGGACAACTCCTCGTAAAAAAAGGAGAGGCAGGAAAGGTGATGGCCGATTTGTATGAGTTTCCCTACTTTGAAATGGAAGATCAAGGGGGCTCTCATCAATGGATCCTTCAGCAGGGAGTCGAACGTTTTGCCCTCTCTCTTTCAATCGAGAAGAGACGGCCTCGAATCACTCATACGTTCACTCGTTATAAAGCCCACCTCTATCCGTATGAGTGCCGGGCCGAAAAACCGCTTCCTATTCCAGGATATGAATGGGTGGCCAAAGAACATCTAAAAACTTTGCCTTTTTCATCGGGGCACCGGAGGTTAGTGTGAAGAGGCAGTTGCATAATCTGAACATTCTCCATTTAGAGGCGTCGCGGGGATGGGGGGGGCAGGAAATCCGCATTTTGCGCGAGTCGGAGGGGATGCGGGCGCGGGGGCATACAGTCATTTTAGCGGTCGCGAAGGGAGGCGCCCTCATTCAGCGCGCTAAAGAAGCAGGCTTCACTGTCTATGAACTCAATTTCAACCGGATCTATTGGCTCATCACCCTCTTTCACCTTTTGTTCCTCTTCCGGCGCCACTCGATCGATCTTGTCAATACTCACTCTTCGCTAGACAGTTGGATCGGCGGGATTGCGGCGCGGATCGCTCGAAAACGGCTCGTTCGAACTCGCCATCTCTCAACACCCATCAAACCAGGTTGGAATAGTCGGTTTGTTTACGGAACTTTAGCCGATTTTGTGGTCACCACCTGCTCATCGATCATCCCCATGATCTCAAAGCAGTCGGGAAAGAAGCTAGAGCTTTGCCGCTCGATTCCTACAGGAGTCGACCCTCAAAAAATTGAGGTAAAACCCTCCGAATCGGCGCATTTTCGAGAGAAGATGGGAGTAGCTCCTGCTGATTTCCTTGTCGGAACCGCCTGCTCAATGCGCTCTTGGAAGGGAATCGATGATTTGCTGAAGGCTGCCCACATCTTGCGCGATGTCCCCCACCTCAAGTGGGTGATTATCGGCGGCGGGCACGCCGATCGACACAAAAATTTGGCCCGGGAGCTAAAGTTGGAGCGGACAGTCTTCTTCACCGGCCATTTAGATAACCCATTTCCTG
The DNA here is from genome assembly GCA_964540255.1 of uncultured bacterium. Classification (GTDB taxonomy): domain Bacteria; phylum Chlamydiota; class Chlamydiia; order Chlamydiales; family SM23-39; genus REEB52. The sequence continues at coordinate 1,949 of CAZIML010000038.1, read as the reverse complement.
CAATAGGCGCTCTCGACCTTTTTGCCCTATTGAGTACAGCCCATGAAGGAGTTTCTCAAGCGATTTTGCAAGCAGCCTATCTGAGCAAGCCGCTTCTTGCTACCTCAGTAGGAGGTCTTGGGGAGGTGTGCATCGACTCAGTCACCGGAATGACAGTCGCCCCATTCTCTCCGAAACAAGTGGCCGATGCAGTATTGAAAATGAAGGAAGACAAACTCCTCTGCCGCCAATTCGGCACAAAAGCGCAACATCTTGTTTTAGAAAAATTTACTCTCAAGCACACTCTCGATCAGATGGAGCAGATATACACAATGTAAAGCTGCTTTACAGGGTCGCTTGTCTTGAAAAGACCTACCCGATAGAATCTCTTTTTAACTCAAAGGAAATTTATGAAGATTTCAGAAATTGCCCCCCTCATTCAAAGTTTGCCTGAACGAAAAAAACAGATCGCAGCGGGAACTCTTTCAGTTGTCGCGGGTCTTGCCATTCTGATCGGTTACTTTCAATCAGGCCCCAATGCCCTTTCCTACGCTCAGGCGGAAGCGGCTATTTCAAAATGGGTGGAAGCGCCTCAAGACGATTCTCTCTATCAAGCGATGAAAGAGTCGATCCGCTCAATCCCAGCTTTAGAAAAAAAGTATGAAGCGACAATCGCTCAGGCGCTCATCAATACCGACCGGATGAATGAGGCCCTTTTGATGGCGAACCGTTCACTCGAACGTGTGAAAGATGAAATCCCCTTCCATGCCGCATTTGCCCAAACCTCCCTTTTGATTGAACAGGGGCACTTTCAACAGGCGCTCGAAAATGCTGTGGCCCTGAAAGAATCAATGGGTCCTGCATTCCTCGCCTCAAACAGAGGGGGCTCTCTTCTCTATGCCCACAATCTTCTTCGGATTGCCTGTTTGCACCGAGAATTGAACAATCGGCCCGGAGAAATGGCAGCATGGAAAGAGGTCGAAGCGCTTCTCGCTGCCAAAACCCCTTTGACGAATCTTCTCCTCTCGAGCTTCTCAGAGAAGCGAGTGAGCTTAGCTCAGTACATCGCTGAGCGCAAAAAGGTCTTACTCTGAGTCATTTAAGTCCGACTGAAAATGCGATGTATTGTAGGTCGTATTCAGGAAACTTTTGCGTTTCTTTTAGTCGTGCTCGTCGCCACTGCTCTTGTGGTGCTTGTGGGGTTTGCTCTCGCTCATGATCTGCGCATGGCGAGTATAGTAGTTGTATGACGTTCCCGCCAGCAACCCTACAAAACCAAAAAGAACGAAAGGAATAAAGAGAGCCACTACGATCAAGACGCACCCCAAAACCATCTGGGAGGTCTTTTCCTGCTTATGGGCAAAACTATAATACTGCTTCAGCCACTTTTCAGATGGGGCCGGAAGAAAGGTTCCCAACATCATCCCAACTGCAAGCAATAGAAGGGTGAGCTTGGGGCCCGTAAAAAAATCATACATGCTTGAGATCGTTCCAATTACAACCGCTAACGCCGAAAAAATCTCAGGGGTGTACTTGGTGGCAAAACTTTCCATCTCCTCGACAGAAACGCCTTGTTTAATTTTGTCCATCAGGTTCTTAGCCATTCAATTCTCCCAGAGCGATGTTGTTGCTAATAGATCGCCGTATAACTTTATTTAAAACCTAAATTTGATTAATTGCAATCACCTTGAAAATGATTCTCCCCGAGTTGATTGATTTTTAAGGGCGATCGCTCCATACTTTGTTTTTTTACAGTACGTGAAGATGTCGAAAGTAGGCGGTTTGCACTTTTATCCAGAGAGGATTGCTTGGATCGGCGGCGGAGTGATCTCTGCCGGCCTGTTTGCGGCTCTCATTTTTTTATCTCAGCTCTCCTGGGAACAAGGGCCGATCCTTCCTCAAAAAAACAAAGCTCTTGAGGTTAAAGAGGTTCAAAAGTGGAACTTCACATTAGGATTGAGTCAGAAAGG
>CAZIML010000037.1:0-12277 GCA_964540255.1 uncultured bacterium | reverse complement strand
ATGATAGCAGGTGGATGTTTTTTGTTCTAGAATTTAGAGTTTGAACTGGCGGCAAGCCCGCTTGAATCGAGCCCTCGCCGCCGCCTTCAGCTCTTTTTGCCTCACCGAATCACACTCTCCCTCGAGAAATGAGGAAAGAAGCTTTGCGGTATGCTCGCTCCACGCTCTTTTTTGCACCTCTTTGGGCTGTTGGAACCATCGATCCGAGCTATTTCGAGAGTGGTATCTCTTTCTACAAAGGGGATAAGTGAGTCGATGAAGCTCCCCCTTTTTTGCAATTTCCCCCATCCAGAGAGTGTCGGCAGCAAAATCATCGAAGAGTTGATTCTCCATCAACCGCGATCGATCCAGAGCCCAATTCGGCATCACCCCTCGAAACCCTACGCAATCAAGAGTATGGGACAAATAGCGCTTCATCCGAGAAAATTTTTCCCCCTTCAAAGAGGGCTGTCTGAAATAAAATCTTCGGAACGAATGATTCTCCGTGGAAAAAGCCTCGGTATCAGAGTAGACAAGTGCGCACTCCGGATGTTTTCCGAGATAGTGGATCAACTCTTCATAATAAAACGGATGGATCAGATCGTCGTGAGGCAAAATTGCAATATAATCGCCCTTTGCATGAGTCAAAAGCCAATTCGTATTTTGAACCCATCCAAGCCGCTCTTTTTGTACTACTACTTGAATCCGTGGATCATCTGTGAAAGGGAGGCAAATTTTTTCAGTCTCCCGATCATCTCCATCAATCGAAACGAGCGCCTGAAAGTGGGGGTAAGTTTGTTGACTCAGAGAAGAAAGTGTTTCAGAGATGAAAGAGCCCGATCGATAGGCAGGAATGCAAACATAAAGGACTCCTTTCGCCCTTCTTTTACGGAAACACCGATCGATCTCCAGCTGACGCAAGCGGAGCCGATAGAGCCAATGAAGACTCCATCTGGCGGGCTGTTTGATCTGCGAAATAAGGGCAGAGAGTGAACTTTCCAGGATTGATTGAGTAATAATTCCCCCTTGATTGAATCGCTGGCTGATCGCGACGATGCAGACCGCTCTTCGGGTCATTTACGTCAGTCTTCCCATGAGCATAGATCACTCCTCCTAAAACCGAAAGCTCTTCAATGTTTTCCATTTTAATTTTCTCAAGAGCGGGAATGTAGCGAGCGAGTTGAGCGAGCGCCTTTTTAGCCAGGGCTTCCCCCTCTTCTTTCTTCAAATTCCGATTCCAGTGAGGAGGAACCGGCTCATTTTTGACAAACCCTTGCTGGCAAAAAGGATACCAAGAAGCATAGTAATATCCCCCTCCAAAATCGACGAAATCCCCATACGGACCTTGAATGATCGTTGATGAAGGAACTTCAACCCATTTTGTGGTTTTAAAAAAAATCGCATGCTTCAATCGATAATTCCAAGGAGTCTCATCTATGAGTCCCACCTGCGCATCGAGAAGAAGCCGTCCATCCCAGAGAGCATTTGCTGCCGCATCGTAGCTCTTCCGTTTCATCACACCCCGAGAAACCATCTCAATTTCCACCTCTCCATCTCCAATCGAAACTTGAGTGATTTCTGAACCTGGGTGGAATGCAATCAGCTCCGATCTTGCTACTTTTTGTCGAAGAAGAAGCGAGAGGTGGAGCGGATCGACCGATCGTTCCGGAGTTTGATACGCCGCCCCAACGCAATCGGAACCGAACGTCTCCTTCATCCGTCGATTGTTCCATTTTTCGACTCTATGAAGCGCCCCGCCTGGATAATCGATGGGCCCAGCAGAGTCGATTTTTTCTTCCAGGCGGAAAAAATATTCGGCCACCTCTGATTCAGTGAGAAGACTTCCTTTTTCAATGAGATAGACAAAAGGAGAAGACACCGGAATTGCATCGATCGCATCGCCGAGCCAGCGTCTCAGAAGCGGATAGAAGGAGAGGGCCCCCAGGAGCATTTTTTCGGCCGTTTGAAACGTCGGGTCGGCTCCATAGACAAATCCCAAATGGACCTTTCCCTCATTTCTCAAACCCGCTTGGGTGATGCACGCCTCTTCTCGGTCATAGAGATCGACCGAGATCCCTCTTCGAGCCAGCTCTAGAGACAAACAAGTGCCGAGTAAACCAGCGCCTAAAATTGCAACATGCATCCCAATAAAGTAGCGACAACCCGATCAAAATTCAAAAGATTTGTTATACTGGAACCGTTCTAAAAGTGTGAATATGCCAAGGAGGCGCCCTGAATTTCGGCCAGGCGTAGCCGGTACGGAAGAAGCTCAACTTGAATAAGTTGAGCGATGGACGCAGGTCGAAATTCAGTGGCTGCCCGACGCTGGCAGATTCACACTTTTAGAGCGGTTGCAGTATAAGGTTCGAGTGGATGATCTGTATCACACTCCCCTGATCGGCAGAGGCGCCTCTCGGGATTTCGATCAACATGAGATCGCCGTTTTGGATATCGACCTCGGGCAAGGCGCTTCCCGGTTCGGAAGACAACTCGGTCTTTGTCAATGATAGGGCAACTGCACTCATTAGCATATGGTGGCCATAAACAAAAATCGTTTCGTTTTCTTTAAGCTCCTCCGAAATTTGAGACAATCGATTCAAAGCCCGAAACGCAACTTCAGAATAAGACTCCCCTGTCGAAACCTTCGGCGAAGAAAACTTTTGATTCGCGGACAAATCTTTCCAAATTTGGTAATCTTTCAAATACTCTGGGTCCTCTTTACTTGTCCCTTCCCACTTCCCCGACCCGAGCTCGAGAAACGCTGGATCTTCTCTTCCTTGCAGCTTCAGCTTTTCCAATAATGGTTTAGCTGTATCGATCGCCCGTTTGGCTGTTGAGGTGACGAGGAAAGGTTTGATCGATGGGTTCATCCTACATAACATTTGCTCCATTAATTTCGAAGCCTGCGCTTCCCCTTTTCCCGTTAGAGGGACCTGAGGGCTTTGCCCTTGCACATATTTGACTCCCCCCTGCTTCACGTTGAAGGCGCTCTCTCCATGTCTGACAAAATAGACCCGGATCGTCTCTGCGTCTGATTGTTTAAATTCCTTCACTTCCTCGAGTTGAACATGCCGAATCTCCGCCGGCGGCTCTGCAACATGGATGATACTCATGATTCTCCTAGGGTTGAATACTCAAAAGTGAGAATTAATAGTAAAATTATTTAAACTCACAGATACATTTATTTATTTTGACATTAATTATAAACAAAATAATGATAAAACAAAAGCAAATGAACCTATCTCAATAAAGATTTTCGATGAGATTTGAGATGCTTTTTCTGCAGATTTTTGAAGCGAGGGAAGCGGCATACCCAAAGGGTAGACGCTGAACTGAGCAAAAAAATGTGCCAAAAAGCGCTCAAAGATCGCGAAATAGATTTATTGAGATAGGTTCATAGGTTCTTGCCCTCTCAAGGCAAAGTCCCCCCTCGTATCCAACGGGTTAAGAAATCCGCCCTCAAATAAAAACCGAAAACTATCGATATTTACCAGAATTTTTTTGAGAGATGCCAAAACCCGATTTTTCAGGTTATTAACCCGAGGGGCAAATAGGTGACAGTATGCGCCCCAGCGAGGCAACGCAAAATCGAAGAGGGCCCCGCCCTCGTTCTGAACGAGGAGCACCATTCCCAAAGGGAAGGGCTCCCAGGAAGATCGATTTTGCAAAGCCGCAGCCAGCAGAATGTCACCTATTTGCCCCTCGGGTTAATATTTGGGTATATCGATAAAAGTTGACGGCGGCTGCTCTGCGTGCTCCACCAAAGAGCGCAGAGCTGCGGGAATTGTACTATTTTCCTCATCCGGATTCCCTTCCACCAAAACATCCCCGACCCTTCCCAACGCTCGCTGCACCTCTTCCGAAGCAAGAGTCTCAGGTGAAATCGTCCGATCATCCCCCAACTGAGCCCGTACCGCTTGGCGCACGGTCAACTTCTCGTCTGCCGCAAGTCGATCCAACGCTTTGAGGTAGAACCCAACCCACTTTTTCTTCACATCCTCTTGATTACAGGACCGGAGCACCAGGAAAGCTCCGATCCACGAAAGAGCTGTGAGCGGGAAAGTGAGAAGCCCTCTTTCATCAGAACACTTGTAGCTAAATATCGGCAAAACGATGATCGAGATGAGGCAGGCAGCCCGCACCCAATCTCGTCCATCCTGAAGAGAGGCATAACTTGCCTCAAGAGAAACTCTCGCCATTTTGATCTGGCGATTTCGAGATTGCAGAATTCGATCGGAGCGGGCTTTCATAACCAATGCCGATTCAGCCTCCCTGACCTTTTGCGACTCTTCTTCGATCCTCCGGCGCTTTTCTGCTTCAATCTGTTCCTTTTTGCGCAGTTTTTCCCTTTCAGCCCGATCGATCCGATCTAACCGATCGCGATAAAACCGCCCCCTTTCCTTCAATGCTTGAAGTACCCTCTCAGGAGGAAGTTCGGAGGCCAATTGACAAATCGAAAGCCCCTCTTCAAGCCATCGCCGCTCCGCCTCATTCAATAAACCCTCAAGAAAAGCAATCCTCTCTTTTAGCCCCTCTACTTCCCTCTGAGCCCCTTTCTGTTGAGTCTCCATTTGCCGAAGCGCAATTTCACCCATCTCCGCATGCGTTTCTAAACACTGCTCAAGTAATGAGCTCATTTCTCTTAGTGCCGCGTTGCTTCCATCGACAACAGCGTTGATTGTAGAACGATTCTCGGCTGTTATACTGCTCACTGCACCGACCATTCCAGAACCAAAATCTCCAAGCCGATTAATGATCCCGCCGAGCATCTCTCGATCCCTCTGCCGATCCTCGTGCGCCTGGCTCGTCACCTCTGAAAACACATCGAGAGCTTGGATCGAGTGCGTTCCAAATTGCTCCTGAGCGGCTCTTGCCCCCTCAGAATGGATTCTACGATCCTCCCGCGACGCCTCAAACAGACTCCCTACTGCACCCCACAACCGATCCACTTCACTTTGCCCCAACAAAACGTCATTTGACGATCGTCTATGCACTTGCGCAACAGCCATAAAACATCTCCTTTCAAAGATTGGGAAGGGATGATACTCAAGAAAAATATTTAAAGTCAAAAATTTACCACCACATAGGAAAAATTTCACTGAATAGGTTTTTACGAAAACAAAACATAGTGCAATTTATATGGAAATCCCAAAGGAATCCGTTTTGGCAACTATTTCTTATCTGAGAGCGACTCTGAAATGATGGGAGAGATTGCAAAGAAAACGAAAGAGGGAACAATCTCATGAGTAGACGCCGCATTGAAGAACCCCTTCCTGAAGGAAGGGGATTCTCTTCAGCCAAGGGGTGGCAAGTGCCTTGCCGCACATCAGTTAGATAGCTCGGCTAACTCGGCCGTGAACGGCCGAGATTGCGCTTCGAGCGAGCTGTTCAAAACGGAATCGCGCAGTTTACAAATCCGCAAGGGGATGACGCTACCCGGGTCTACAAGGCTGGTGTTGTGCAACACCAACCTAAAGAGAATCTCCCTCCAGAAGGAAGGAGTTTTTCAAACAAATTTGATTAATTTTTCAGCTCTGCCTCTATCGCTGATCCGAACAAGGGTCCGACGATCCAGGTATCTTGTGTGATTTTTTTCGTGAATTCGCTTTTCGACAGAGCAGCAGAAGCTCTCCTGAAAACGTTCCCTAGGGGCCCATCACCCTTGGTCATTTCCTCTACATTTCGAGATGTGATCATTACTTCGTGGGCGCCCACAAATCCAACTGCTCCCGCGAACGCAAATATTCCCCCAATCAAAGGAAAAGATCTTGTTGCAATATAAGCGACTGCAGTTACACCGCCCATCACTCCCATAGCTAAACCTGAACACCCCTTGAAAAACGCCGCCGTTTTGAATATTTCAGCTCTTTTGGATTGTCCATCCGTGGTTGGGTCGATAAGCACTTGTCTGATGTCATTGAATACGGCCATAAAACCTCTTTAAATTGCACAGTTAATAAAAATGGCAAAAACATTAACCTAAATGTGAATTTCCATCAACGGATTCGAAATACAAACCCCGGCGTAGACAGAAAACCCTCCACCGATATACGATCCTCTCCTTCTCTGGTAAAGGAGCAGTATGAGGACCGCAACAAGCGTCAGACCCGACTTAGAACTGACAGTTACAGATTCGGAGAGTAGGGAAACTTCTCGGACATCTCGCACAGAAGAAAATGATGCGGATCACTTACGAACCCGCCTCATCTCTCAGATCATTCCGAATTACTCTTGGGATTGCGCTAGAGACGCGTCAGCGGCTCTCATCTCTGGAACGATATCTGTTTTAACCGGTATAGGAGCTTCAAAAAGCGAGGGGCCAATGAATACTGCGTGGGCGATCGTTTCAACAATCACCGGGTTATTCACCATAGGAATGACGATTTACGGCATAACGATTCGATGTTGCCCAAATTCGCAAAGTTTTTGGTTCCGCCAGTAAAATTGAATTCCACTCTTAGAGGGTGTCTACAAAGTGAGGATTGGCCAGGATCCGTAATTTTCATCTGTGCATTCTTCATCCAATCGCCCTGTTCAGTAATCGCAGAGAGCCAACACCTTGTCGTATTTATGTAGATAAAAATATTTAGAAAACCGTTAAGTTGGAAGGAGCATGAACATTCTTTTTTTCTTAATGATTGCTGCCTCTTTCGTTCCAAATGCCATCAAACCCGCATATGGAGGAACCCCTCTTTCATATATGGCGTTCTTAAGAATCGAACTAAAGGACAAGAAGAAATAGCCATGCCGAAAGAGTACACGTGCCCTATGCACCCACAAATCGTTCAGCCCAGTCCTGGATCATGTCCTGTATGTGGGATGCGATTAGAATTAAAAACAAAAGGTGCAGAGAATGAAGAAGATGATGATGAACTGAAAGATATGAGCCGCCGGTTCTGGATCGGCTTGTTCCTTACCATCCCCATTTTCCTTCTTGTCAATTTTCGCCTATCACCCCACCAATATGGCTCTTGGATTCAGTTTGCCTTGAGCGTACCCGTAGTCCTTTGGAGCGGCTGGCCCTTCTTCGTAAAGGGGTGGCAATCAATCAGTACCAGGCATTTGAACATGTTCACATTGATTAGTCTTGGTGTCGGCGCCGCTTTCATATACAGCCTAGTTGCCGTTTTTTGGCCCTCGATATTTCCTCCGTCTTTTCGGAACGAAAATAATCAAGTCGATCTCTATTTTGAAGCAGCAAGCGTCATCACTGTTCTCGTCATACTAGGACAAGTCCTCGAGCTGAAAGCCAGAATCAAAACAAGCCAAGCCATCAAAAAGCTACTTAAGCTTGCCCCCACTACTGCAAGATTAGTTCTCAAAGACAAAACCGAAAAAGACATTCCTCTTGAAGATGTGAAAAAAGGAGATGTCTTGCGAGTTAGGCCCGGTGAAAAAATCCCAACCGATGGGATTGTCGTAGAAGGAAGCAGCTCTATTGATGAATCGATGATTACGGGAGAACCCTTTCCCGTATTAAAGAACGCTGAGGATAAAGTCACAGGGGCCACTTTAAATGGCAGCGGCAGCTTTCTTATGAGAGCAGAGCGAGTAGGAAGCGAGACTCTTCTCGCCCGCATCGTCCATATGGTTAGCGAAGCTGAGAGGAGCCGGGCTCCTATTCAAAAACTTGCGGATGTCGTTTCTTCTTATTTTGTCCCTGCAGTGGTCATCGTTGCCATCCTCACGTTCTTCATTTGGGGATTTTTTGGCCCAGCACCTAGTTTTGGCTTAGGACTCATCAACGCTGTCGCTGTCTTGATTATTGCGTGTCCCTGTGCTCTGGGCCTAGCAACTCCCATGTCGATCATGGTTGGTGTCGGAAGAGGGGCCCTTTCCGGCCTTCTCATCAAAAATGCTGAAGCTCTTGAAACCATGGCTAAAGTCGATACCGTTGTCGTAGATAAAACAGGCACTCTCACAGAGGGTAAGCCGAAACTCACAAAGATAATTCCCTTAGCAGGGATGAATGAAAATGAGGTCCTCCAGATTGCAGCAAGCTTGGAAATTGCAAGCGAGCACCCTTTAGCGCTCCCGATTGTCAATGCCGCAAAGGAAAAGAATTTACCCTTATTCCCAATCAAGGATTTTCAAAGCTTCAAAGGAAAAGGGATTATGGCGAAAGTAGAGCAAGGAGAAGCTTCCATTGGAAATCAAAAACTCTTCACAGACTTAAAAATAGACCTTTTATCAGCTCTGGAAAAATCCGAAGAGTTACGTAAAAAAGCGCAAACAGTCTTTTATTTGGTGTTGAATGGCAAAGCGATAGGAATACTCGCTGTCGCAGATGTGATTAAAGAATCTACCTACGAAGCCATTGAAATGCTCCACAAGGATCGGATTCGGATTGTCATGGTAACAGGGGATAATAAAATCACAGCTACAGCTGTCGGGCAAACTCTTGGAATCGATGAAATTGAAGCAGAAATACTGCCTGAAGAGAAGAACAGGATCATACGACGCCTTCAATCAGAAGGGCATATTGTGGCAATGGCGGGAGATGGAATCAATGACGCTCCAGCACTAGCTCAAGCCAATGTTGGAATCGCCATGGGGACGGGAACCGATATTGCCATGGAAAGCGCTGGGATCACGCTAGTAAAAGGAGATCTGCGAGGGATTGCTCGAGCCAAACGACTGAGCCATAACACTCTTCGCAACATCAAACAAAACCTCTGGTTTGCGTTTTTCTATAACGTGTTGGGAGTGCCCATTGCAGCTGGAATTTTTTATCCGGCCTTTGGACTCCTTTTAAGCCCTATCATTGCAAGTAGCGCTATGGCGTTCAGTTCGGTATCAGTCATCGCCAATTCGCTTAGGCTCAGGAATATAAAAATATAGATGTACTTGCAATTCGACCTAATTTACGAACCATATCTTGAGACAGCTTTGTTTTAGTCATTAAAGAGTCCAGAATCCAGGATAATTTGTCTAATATTGCCTTTTAAGGTACGAACTTGACCTTGCGGAGTACTATCGTCAACGCTTCTATCGTATAATTCTTTGATTTGATCCATGAGGTCTTTTGAAATTTGAACGGGCGTTAAAGACGTTTTATCGGCTTCCTCAATAGCCCGAGTAATCCTTTGACGGTATTCCCTAAGATTGATCTCATGAGGAACCTGCTCAAAAGCTCTGTGCGCAGCTAAAGTTCCAAAATGCTGTGCTGTTTTATAGACACTCCCATTTTTACTAAGATTCAACTGATAAGCCGGAACAAAAACATATTTTTCCGTAGAATCAGGAACCCCAATCCCTCCAACAAAAGCTTCATATTTTTGACCTTGTACAGTCGCCGGACTACTCATTTTCGCCATCCTTTGGATTGTTAAATGGGGACAGTGTAACCGTGAGCAGGAAATAAACCCATTCTTTTTTCGCAACCATTGGGGGGGGGTCTTCAATTTAATTCATAATCCCCTTACAATGACAGCCTAAAATTTTACAGGAAACATTTAATGTCAGTTTGTTGCAGCAGAATAGTAAAAGATATTTTTTCGCACGCAGGCATTCTAGATCGAGAGGAATCTCCGATCACCAAAAATGAGCTGTCAAAAAGGCTCGGTCAAGAGGCGGAAATATGGAAAAAAGAAGATCGAACCAATTTTTGGAGTCGCTTCACTCAAAACGGCCACGCTGGAATTCCCTGTCACATTGAGGAATCGATCGATAGTTTTGCATCTAAGCCTGGAGTGGCGGTTGAATTGGGATGCGGCAACAGCTCCGTGGTAGAGTTGCTTTTAAAAAGAGGCTGGAAGGTCGAAGCTGTCGATAACAGTCGAAATGTATTAACGCAACTTCAACAGCGAATCAGTCAAACCTTAGCCGACAGGATCGAGAACCTAACTCTGGTCCAAGCCGACATGGAAGCGTATCAATTTCCAAACGATGCAAAATTGATTATTGCAAAAGACTCTCTCCCCTATTGCGACCCCGATAAAATTGTCGAAGTTTGGGATAGAGCCCACGATTCACTTGAAGATGGGGGTAGAATTGCAGGAAATTTCTTTCCCTACCCATGCAACAAGCAGGCAGAAACTATCCATAGAAATTTGATGGGAGCGTGGTTTACTGATAAAGCCGTCGTTCAAGCTCTACTAGATGAAAAGTCATACAATACAGAGGTTTGCGAATATAGCAAACCTAGATATAGAGAACTTTTTTTCGATGAGCCGAGACAGATCAACTTTGCTGCTCAGAAACCCTCCTAACAGGGGGTTCTTTTCCCCCGCAACTCCTCACCTCATATGGAGATTTAAAAACGAAAAAACCTATTGAATTTTCTGGATTGAAAAACCTTGTAATTTGAGATTCTTAATTATTCCTTTTTGATCAAACAAATGATTCTTTCCAACTACATAAAAACCTCTAGAGCCTCTGGAATTAAGGTTCTCGGTTAGGTCTTTGTAAATGGCCTCACTAAAAGCTTGGCTTCTCTCCGCATCAGATGGGTCATTTTCATATTCTGCTATATCTTCTCCTAGCGCCCACTCCTTGCATGATTCTGACACGAGGGCGGTGTGAGAATCAAAGCCAGCAAGACTTGGAGAAAGTATACCATCACGTAGATCGTATTTCGCTCTTTCTAAGGTATGTGTTTCCACAGGCTCTAGGCTGAGCGTCCTTTTCCCCGCGTCCTTGAATTTATACAAAACTAAATCATCGATGCCTGTAATAAATCTTCCCGCACTATCAATGGTGCCGAGTTCGCAATGACGGGCCTCTTCATACTGTTTCATGCATAATTTCAAGGCATCCAAAGAAGAAAGATTGTCACATTTTGCTTTCAATTCATCCCATGAAAGGCTTTCAAGAAGAAAGTTCTTTAGCAATTCTAAATAAGTAGCAACAGATCTTTGTATACTTTCCTCAGATTCTGACTGTAAAATTTGCGAAACTCGCTTTTCCATATCGGCATTCAGCGCCTCATACTCTACAGTCTCAAGAAACACTCGGTCTGATTTTGCAATCGCCTTGTTTATCCTCTCATTTAGATTCATAATTGACTGATTCAAGCAATGAACTGAACCCAACAAATAACCCCTAGTTATTCCTGCTGAATCCTTGATTTTATAAAAATGTCCTTTGATTGCTTGAGGCTGCTCTTCACAAGCTTCAGGAGGAGATATATGAAGCAACGTTACTAGAACTCCCGTGGCAAAAAAGGCTTTAAAGTCAGTAAAATCTTTTACAGCGAAGGAAGCGGTAGCGTCTTTTATCACGAAGGGTGTGCTCTGAGGTGTTAATTTTGATTGAAATTCTTGAAAAATTTTTTCCATCCTATTCGTTTGCAATTCTATAGCTTGGCAAACAAACGGCAATATATATTCAGGCCCCTTCTTTTTACACATCCTCAGCAAGCCTTGAGCCCGATATCCCGTGCAAGAAATTGTAATCCACATTTCCCTAGCCATATCTCGAGAAGCTCCAATAGCTGCAAGACGCGCTTCTAGCACAGCAGCCCTGTTAGAAATACTCAATGACATCTCAGATTCCTCCCTTCTAAGGGCCGGAATTATATCTCCAATAGTTCATTAAGGCATATACAAAAACTCGAAAAAAGTGCCAGACAGAGCGTCCGCGCCATGCTCGGGCTGCGAGGGATCAAGCCAGAAACCCTTCCTCCTGAAGAGGACTTGAAAAAACTTGAGCGACGGGTAAAATCTGAGGAGAAAAAACTAATTGTAGACTCTGGAAAACTCCCTAGATCAAAAACCGCGCGCTATAAATTTATTAAGTTAAAAATATACCCCCCTACTCGGACTGCAAACGCATCTACGTGCGAGAAGAACCTCTGATTGCAGGTCTTTCCAGCTACTTTGATCAAATCTCCTTGAGTGAGCAGCAAATCGCCGACGTCACCCGCTATCTCAAAGAAATCGATGAATCCCAGACTCGTTTCCATGCTGAAAGCTTCCAGGCTCTTCGATCAGAGCAGGACCGCATTCAGAAACGGTTGAATCAAATCTATGATGACAAACTCGATGGGTTGATCACTGAAAAGATGTATCTGGAGAGACTCGCCACCTACAAGTCTCGGCAAACTGAAATCATCGGACAGATGGGACGACATAAAAAAAACGAGAACAGAAAAGCTACAATATAGCAATTTATCTCTAAAGAATCGCAATTAAATCCGCTTTAAAATACTTCTTAAAACCAAGTTTCATCAGATTTTTGTATACAAAAAGACGATTAATGAGTTATTCATAATATGAGCGAGCATAGGAATTTTCACACTCCCGCTCACCTCTGCCACTGTTCCATAAACAACTCCTGAAACAAATTGAAACGAAAC
>CAZIML010000036.1:0-12320 GCA_964540255.1 uncultured bacterium | reverse complement strand
CTTCAAAGACGCGCCAGGAGTCCTCTTCAAACAAGGGAACCGGAAAAACGATCCGAACGTCCTTGCGATGAGAATCCAGCCCGACGAAGGGATCGCGATGAAGATCAATTGCAAAGTCCCCGGCCCCAGCAGTCCCATTCAGCCCGTCAAAATGGACTTCCGGTACGGTTCCTACTTTGGGCAAAGCCCCCCCGAGGCCTATGAAAGGCTCATTTGGGAATGCATTCTCGGCGACAGCACCCTTTTTGCAAGGTCTGATGAAGTGGAGCAATCATGGAAAATCCTCACCCCCCTTCTCGATTATTGGGCCAGCCGTAAAGATCCTCACTTCCCCAATTACTCCTCTGGAACCTGGGGCCCAAAAATCGGTGACGAAATGCTTGAAAAAGAAGCGAGAAGCTGGCGCATCCTATGACAATAAAGCAAATCGTCGATCCAGGAAAAATCTAGCCCGAATTGATCCGTCTTTGGGAAGGGCTCGACAAAGAAAAGATGCGCGCCTGTCTTTTCAATCTGATCGTCTTCAACCGCCTCTCCCCTCGAACTGACTACATTCGGGACATCGTCCAAAAAGTCTCCGAAAAATATCCGTGTAGAGTCCTCTTCATCTCCTCTGATCCTGACGCTCAGCGCCCCTATTTGAAAACAGCCGTCTCGGTCGTCGGCAGCGGAACCATTGCCTGCGACTATATCGACATCGGCGTATCGGGCCCTGACATCGATAAAGTTCCCTACCTTCTCCTTCCCCACCTGATCCCCGACCTTCCCGTCTCCCTTCTTTGGACCGAAGACCCCTGCCAAGAGCACCCCCTTTTCGCCCCCCTCTCCCAATGGGCCGACCGGATCATCTTTGACTCAGAATCGGCCGACAGCCTTCTCCACTTCTCTCAAAAAGTCTTGAAACTCAGAGCTGAAACGGGGATCGACACGGCAGACCTCAATTGGGCCCGCACTGAAGGGTGGAGGGAACTCATCGCCTCTCTTTTCCGCTCGGGAGAATATCTCGATCAAATCGAAGAAATCACCCTCTCCTACAACGAGCGGCAGACCGAATCATTTTGCCACCTCAAAGTCCAATCGCTCTATCTCCTCTCCTGGATCGCCAGCCGCCTCCATTGGAAATTTCAACATTCGGACAAAAATCTCCGTTTTACCTTTGAAAAACAAAAAGGGATCATCGAATCAACTCTTTGGGAAAAACTCGGCTCTGGGACTGTCATATCGGTCGATATCAAAACCAAAGAAGGGCACCATTACCACTGCGCCCGGATCCCCGCCCAATACCATCGCGTTTCGATCCAAATCTCCTCTCCTGAAAAATGTGAACTCCCCTATCAGTTCCTTCTTGGCCAAACCGCCGCCGGCCACTCGCTCATTAAAGAAATCATCACCAAGGGAACCAGCCTCCACTACCTTGATATGCTCCAGACCCTCGGGCAACTCGACAAGGATCGGTTATGTTAAAATCATGGGATGAACGGCGCGACTACTATGTAGCTGAAAGCGAAAAGGAAACAATTGGTTTCGCCGTCGAACATTGGGTCCACTCGGCCCAAAGAGCGATCCAGCAGCGGGGGAGGTTTGCCGTAGCCCTCTCAGGCGGCTCGACCCCCAAGGCGATCTACGAACGGCTCGCCCATGAAAAACTCGACGGATCGAAAATCTGGCTCTTTTGGAGCGACGAACGGGCCGTCCCCCCCGACCACCCCGATAGCAATTACCGGATGGCGATGGAGAGCGGGTTAAAAAATCTTTTGATTCCTCCCAGTCAAATTTTTCGTATGGTAGCCGAAAAGGAGATCGAAAAAAACAGTCTCGACTATCAAGAAAAAATCACCCGCATCCTAGGAAAACATTTATTTGACCTCGTGATGCTAGGCGTTGGGGAAGATGGGCACACCGCCTCACTTTTTCCCAACACATCGGCTCTTGCAGTTGAAGACCGGCTCGTCATCCCAAATTTTATTGAAGAAAAAAAATCTTGGCGCATGACCCTCACCTTTCCTTGTATCAATCAAAGCTTTCATTCGGTTATTTACGCTATTGGGAGAAGTAAAAGTTTAATTGTACCCAAGGTTTTAAACGCCCCCATTCTTTCTCCCTTTCCCGCCAGTCGCATCGGCACTTTTGACAAAAAATCTCTTTGGATTCTTGATTCTCAAGCAGCTATTAAGTTAAAATAATCATTCGAATTTACTTTTACACCTATTCGGGATAAAATAGTCGGCGTAAAACAAGGACATTAATTCCAAACTAAGGATTAGTTATTATGACTAACGTTCAAACGGCACCCGTTTCAAAAAGTTTATTAGATCCTACGAGATTTGATCTTACACAGAAAATCAATGAAAAACAAAATGCTACAGCCTCTAAAGTAGCGAAAGTAGCCTATGCTGTGCTTAAATGCATAGTTGCATTATTTGAAGCAATTAAGAATATTGTTGTTGCTCCTTTCTACGTTCTCCAACTCGGCGGACAAAAAACAGTTTCCCTCTTCCAGAAAAAAGAAGAGACCAAAACCCCTGAAATCGAGTTGACTCCAGCAGCTGCAAACGAAACAGTAGCGAGCAGCGACGCTTTAGTGAATGGTACTGTTGAAAGAGTCGAAGAAGAAGTTGCAGCGAATAATTCATCTGTGAAAGAGCGCGCTCCATATGCGAAATCTGAAGGGTTTGTTTCAGAAGAAGATGAGGTTCTATCGGTCGGTTCTCTTCCTACCAATCCAGGCGAATGGAAAGCTGGTCCAGAGCTAGTCGAAGAGCTCAATAATCTACAAGCCACTGAAGTTGCAGCTCCAGTAGTCGTTGAATTGACTGAGGAAGCGATTGCAGAACATAATGCAGCCACAGAGAATTCAGCTGTTGCTTTAAAGCACGCAGCTTTCTCCGAGAAGGCCGATCCACGCAAGTGGAAAGCACACCCCACGTTCCTCGAAACACTTCCTCCACGTCAATCGGCAGCCCCTGCTGAAGTAACCTCTCCAGAGAAATTGGAAGTAAGTTCAGAGTTAACTGATCCAAGCGGGTGGGAAGCTAGTTCCGAGCTTGCCAAAGAACTTAAAGAACATGTCGATGCTAAGAGACTTGTGGATGCTAAGAGAGATGTCCGCAGAAGAGCTAGAACTGCCCTGGCCGAACTAGTAAAAAACCCGAATGCTCTAGTAAAAAAAGTTGGAATTGTCAGCTCGGTGATCGCTGGATTCAAAAACTTTGCTTCTAGTGCTAAAGTTAAAGCAAGTCGGTTGGTGTTCGCTCAAGACAAAGCTTAATAGAAACCTAACCGTTTCATTGTTATTGCAGAAAGGCCCCAATGTTTTGGGGCCTTTTTTATTGCCCCGATTTTCCCTTTGCCTGTATGATCGATGCCAAAAATGAAAGGATCTTTTTTATGGCATGGATTCCCCCCGTTCAACTCAATATGGATTACTCAAGAGCCTTCCTCGAATGGAACCCCAAAAATAGAGTTGTCGCTGCCATCCGAAAAATCGCTCTCACCCTCATCATTCCCTTTGTTTTGATTGTCTTTTCGGAAGCGGTTTTTAAAAACCTCGTCCTCTTTGGCGCTATCAATACCGGAATTACCCTCATCAATCTTGCCCACTCCCTTTTTTTTGCGGCACAGGATGGAGCCGCCGCCCGCCAATGATCGTTCTCGGAATTGAAAGCACATGCGATGAAACAGGGGCCTCCATCGTCAGGGATGGGAGAGAGATCCTCTCCAACGTCCTCTCTTCCTCTGCTGACATCCATGAAAAATATGGGGGAGTATTCCCTGAACTTGCCTGTAGAGGTCATATCGACGCCATTCTCCCCGTCGTCGATGAAGCGATGAAGCAGGCAGCCATTGGCCCTGAAGAGATCGATCTGATCGCGGTTGCCAAGGGGCCAGGACTTGTCGGAGCCCTCCTCATCGGAGTCAACGCGGCCAAAGGACTCTCGATTGCCTGGAACAAGCCCCTGATCGGGGTCAATCACGTCGAAGCCCACCTCTACGCCAGCATGATGGGAGTCGACTCTCCCCCATTTCCAGCCCTAGGCGTTGTCCTATCCGGGGGCCATACTCTTCTTTTGAAAATTGCGGGTATCGGCGAATATGAACCGATCGCCACAACGGTCGATGATGCGCTCGGGGAGGCCTTTGACAAAGTGGCCAGCCTCCTCTCCCTCCCTTATCCTGGCGGCCCCCACATCGAACGGATCGCGAAAGAAGGGAAAAGCGACCCCCGCCTTTTTAAAGCCGGAAAAGTGAAGAAAAGCCCCCTCGATTTCTCTTTTAGCGGCCTAAAAACAGCCGTCCTCTATGCAGTCAAAGGGAAAGAACACCATCCCCCCGACATCGCCGCCTCTTTTCAAGAAACCGCTTTCAACGATGTGATCCAAAAATGTAGAACGGCCATCGAGACGTTCCCCTGCCAAGCGATTTTTCTAGGGGGAGGAGTGTGCAATAACCAACGCTTAAGAGAGCTGATGGGAACCTCCTTCCCCAACCTCCCCCTCTTCTGGCCTCCCCTCAATCTCTCGGTCGACAATGCCGCCATGATCGCTGGACTCGGAGCTAAAAAATTTCGTGGAATCAGCGACCCGCTCGATCTCGAAGTGATGACGCGGATTCCTTTTGCGTAAAAATGATCTTTTGAGTTAATATCCTAGACTTTAATGAGGTATACATATGGCTAAAGGCGCACGCGAAAACATCAAATTGAAAAGCACCGAGTCTGATGAGTGCTATTGGACAGTCAAAAACAAACGGAATACGACTGGGCGAATCGAACTAAAAAAATACGATGCGAAGCTTCGTAAACACGTAGTTTTTAAAGAAGCAAAATAACTCTTGTTTGAGATTACAGTTGCTCTCAAGTACTTGATCCCGAGAAAAAGGTCGCTCTCAACGGCGCTCATTTCTCTGATGTCTGTATTTGTCATTTCTCTTGTGGTTTGGCTGGTGGTGGTTTTCCTATCAGTCACCACAGGGATTGAGAGGAACTGGCTTGGCAAGCTCACATCGTTCCACGCCCCCCTTCGGATCTCTCCTTCTGACGACTATTATAAGTCCTACTTTTATCGAATCGACACCCTTTCTGCCGCATCGCAATACACCCTCAAAACGATCGGCGAAAAGGAAGCTGCCCCCCTCTCCGACCCCTACTCTGCGACTTCCGATGCTGAAATCCCCTCCTTTTGGCCCAAAAAAGAGCCTGTCGATCCGGTCAAAACCGCCATCAAAGAATTGAACGAGCTCGGACTGATCCACCAAGACTATGAAATGAGCGGCGCCCTCCTTCGGATCCACCGGGGCGGCGGTTCAGTCATCTCCCAAATGTCCTATCTCCTCTCCAATCCTGACAAAAACCCCCATTTCCCGACCCTCATCGTCGAGTCGAAAGTTCCCACGGGCTCTGATACGCCGGTCATGCTCCCCAAAAATTACAAAGAGAGCGGCGTTCAATTGGGCGATCGAGGGACGCTCAGTTATTCAGCCCCCAGCGCCGCCTCATCGCAAGAGCAGAGGATCCCCATTCAAGTGGTCGCCTTTTACGACCCCGGGCTTGTTTCGATGGGGAACAAGTGTGTCATCGTCCCCTCGGAAGTGACTCGGACCATTCACGCCTCGACCCAAACTTATTCACCCGACGGGACCCCTACTAATGGGATTTTCGTCTGGTTTGACGACCTCGACGACGCCCCCAGAATGAAGCAACTTCTCTCCGAACGATTTGAAAAAGTGGGGATTTCCAAGTATTGGAAAATTGACACCTATCGAGATTTTGAGTTTTCGAAAGACCTTCTCCTTCAATTTCAGAGCGACCGAACCCTTTTTCTCCTCATTGCCGCCATCATCCTCATCGTCGCCTGCTGCAACATCATTTCCCTTCTCGTCCTCCTTGTGAACGACAAGAAAAAGGAGATTGCGATCTTGCAATCGATGGGCGCCTCATTCCGGAGCATTGCCTTTATTTTTGCCTTTTGCGGCATCGCAATGGGGCTTATGAGCTGTCTCATCGGGAGCGCTCTTGCCATCTTCACTTTAAGCCATCTCGACACCCTCGTTCATTTCCTCAGCGCCCTACAAGGGCACAACGCCTTCAACCCTGCATTTTTTGGCAAAACCCTTCCGAACCAGCTCAGCACCGACGCGCTCCTCTTCGTCCTCATCGCAACCCCTCTTCTCTCTCTGGCCGCCGGCCTCATTCCCGCCATCAAAGCAAGCCGCATCCGCCCCTCATCTGTCCTGAGGTCTGAATGATATTGAAAGCCCGTAAAATCTCTAAAAGCTTCCCTAAAGTACCACTTTTCAATGGAATTTCCCTCGATCTTCCCCCTTCTCAATCGGCTGCAATCTGCGGCAGATCAGGGGAAGGAAAAACGACCCTTCTTCACATCCTTGGCGCCCTCGAATCGCCCGACAGCGGTGAAATTGAAATCAACGGCCAGCGCCTCACCCGGGCCAACTCGGCCCAAATCCGGAATCAGCAGATTGGATTTATCTTTCAAGCCTACAATCTCCTTGAAGATTTCACCACTCTAGAGAACGTCCTCATGCCTGCCCGGATTGCCCGCAAACCGATCAGCCGCCAAAAGGGGCTCGATCTTCTTGCGCAAGTAGGCCTTGAAGAGAGGGCTGACTTTCCGGCCAAGCTTCTCTCTGGCGGAGAGCGGCAAAGAGCTGCGATTGCCCGCGCACTTTGCAACGACCCCAATCTCATTTTAGCTGACGAGCCCACTGGCAATCTTGACCGAGCCAATGCGAAAAAGATCGGCGAACTTCTTCTTTCATTGAAGAAGAGCCTCATTATCGTCACTCATGATGCAGAGCTTGCGAAACTTTGCGACCGGCAATACCTCCTCAAAGAAGGGAATCTTCTCGACACAATTTCCCCCTCTCTATAAAATCCCCCGCTCCACAAAAAAGGAGAACCCCATGTTACAAAGAGCCCTTATTGAATTTCGGTACCCTGAATCGATTGCAGTCAACATAGACAGAAGAGAAACCGCCGCCTCCTATCTTCTAAAGCCGCTTCGCTTAGCCTTTGGGAAGGTGGTGTTATTCACCCCCGGGAGGAGTTCGCCCTTTACCGAACTGCCCCAAGTTTCTGTAGTGAAGAGGATTTTTGCCGCCATGATCGCGATCCTATTTTTTCCGATCACTCTGATTGGGATTGGTTCGGTTTACCGGAGTAAAACACACGAATTAGCTTACACAGCCTATACAGATTTACAGAACATGGGAACGTTAGGCAAATTGTTCTGCCGATCATTGATGACCCACTAAAGTTGCGCGAACAGCTCCCGTCTCGAACCGGGAGCTGTTTATTGTCTTCCTGACATCCTCGTGCAGAGGGAATTCTTTCACCAAATTCCAGGCAGATGCTCTCGATGGAGTTGTCAGAAATTCGGCGATTCGGCTAAGATTCTCCCCTCTCAAAACCCATCAACAAAAGGTTCAATATGGCTATGACTACTCCTCTCCTTTCCGATGCCGCTCCAGATGTTCAAAGGATGTCCCAATCGTACGATCCCCAACAGGCTCGTTACGAACGGTTGGGAGATAATACGCTATAAACGTATGGCCTTACCGCCTTAACTGTAGACAAGTCATTTTGCAGTTGTTTTATCTGTCCTGTAGTCACAGCTACTTACTCCATCCCATTGCCTCACAAAGTCAAAATCCAATATGATGATTACGACAAAGCGGATCGTGACGTTCATACTTTCCAAGATATGCTAATTCGAATGAACCGCGCAAGGGATGCGGCTCCCCCAAGTTCTTAACCTCTGGGTCTCCCCTCACAATCAACCTGCGTGAGTTTTTCTACCACCCGCGAACAAGGTTCCTCCTCTCTGTGATCTCTGTGTGCTCTAGCGAACCCTGTTCGCGGGTGGTAGAATTATATGTGCGTGTCTCTTGAGGTGTTGGTTTTGGATGCGCTCAACGACTCATCAAATTTTCGATGTGACGCAAGTTTTCCAATTCTCTCAGCAGAAAAACGTAGCGAAAGAATAGGAAATTCTGTTACCAATATTCTGTTTACCCTGGGAGAGTTATATGCAGATATTGATGGTCGGAACTGGATATGTGGGTCTAGTGACTGGCGCTTGCTTTGCGGAAATGGGCCACACAGTCACTTGTCTCGATATCGATGCAAATAAAATTAAAATGCTAGAGGAAGGCATCGTTCCCATCTACGAACCAGGCCTTGAAGAGATCGTCAAACGAAACATCAAACAAAAACGGCTCTCCTTCACGACCGATTACCAAAAGGCTGTCGCTTCAGCCCTTGTTTGCTTCATCGCTGTCCCAACCCCTTCAAGAGAAGATGGCTCTTGCGATATAAGCTACGTCGAATCAGCCGCCCGAGAGATCGGCGCCAACATGACCGGCTACCGAATCATCGTCAATAAATCAACAGTCCCAGTGGGAACTGCCGCCCGGGTCGCCGCGGTCATCAAAGAAACAACCGATATCCCGTTCGATGTGGTCTCCAATCCTGAGTTTCTAAAAGAGGGGGCCGCTGTTCAAGACTGCTTAAAGCCAGATCGAATCATCATAGGCGCCGAAAACCCAAAAGCGGCTGATGTTTTAAAAGAGATCTACTCCGCGTTCACTTTAAATCACGAGCGGATCTTGTTGATGGACACTTTGTCAGCTGAAATGACCAAATATGCAGCCAACGCAATGCTCGCCACAAGGATCTCCTTCATGAACGAGATCGCCGATATTTGCAAAAGAGTGGGAGCGAACGTGAACGAGGTGCGTAAAGGGATCGGCTCCGATACGAGGATCGGCTACAGCTTCCTCTACCCAGGTGTGGGCTATGGGGGCTCTTGCTTTCCCAAAGATATCCGCGCGCTGATTTCCATTGCCAGAAAAGCTGGAGGAGATCCTCTGTTGCTCCAGGCTGCAGACGCGGTCAACATCCGGCAAAAAAAAGTACTCGGAGAAAAAATGATCCGCTACTTTGCAAAAAAGGGAGGAGTGAAAGGGAAAACCATCGCCGTTTGGGGCCTCTCATTCAAGCCCGATACCGATGATATGCGTGAAGCTCCCTCGCTCACCTTCATCGAAGATCTTTTGAAGCAAGGAGCTCATTTACGCCTTTTCGATCCTGTCGCTATCCCCAACGCGAGAAAAATCTTGGATGGATTGCCCAATATCACCTGGTGCGCCGATGAATTCGATGCCGCCAAAGGAGCCGATGCGATCGCTCTTCTTACCGAATGGAAACAGTTCCGCCTCGTCGACTTCAACCCAATTCGGCAAATGATGAAAGGGATCGCCGTTTTCGACGGAAGAAATCAATACAAAGCCCTCGATATGAAAAACAAAGGTTTTGATTACATCTCGATCGGCGTCCCCGATGTGATCCACCAAAGGAACGGTTGATATGGCTCAAAAAGAGACGATTCTCGTGACAGGGGGCGCCGGCTACATCGGCAGCCACACTTGCAAAGCGCTTGCGAAAGCCGGTTATCTCCCTGTCGTCTACGATAACCTCTCCACCGGACATGCCTACGCAGTCAAATGGGGCCCGTTCGTTCAGGCCGATCTCAACGACAGGGCCAAGCTCGATGAGACCTTTGCCCTATATCAACCGAAAGGAGTCATCCATTTCGCCGCCGACGCGATTGTCTCCGAATCGATGGTCAATCCAGGGAAATATTATCGGAACAATGTGGTGAGCACCCTCTCCCTTTTAGAGGCGATGAGAGACAATCAGGTAAAAAAAATCGTCTTCTCCAGCAGCTGCGCTACCTATGGAAATCCTCAATTCACCCCCATTTCTGAAAGACATCCCCAACATCCGATCAACCCATACGGGAGATCGAAGTTGATGAACGAACAGATGCTCTTCGATTTTGAGATGATCCACCACTTCAATGTGGTCAATTTGCGCTATTTCAATGCAGCAGGGGCCGATCTCGACACCGAAATCGGAGAAAACCATGCAGTAGAGACCCACTTGATCCCAAACATCATCCAAACCGCGTTGGGGCTGAAGGAAGAGATCGTCGTTTATGGTACCGATTTTGAGTCGAAAGATGGAAGCGCGATCCGCGACTATATCCACGTCCAAGACTTGGCAGAGGCCCATGTGGCGGCCCTCCAAGCGCCCAATCACTCGATCAACTTAGGAACAGGCACTGGCTACTCAGTCTTGGAAATCATCGATGCAGTGCAAAAATTTTGCGGCAAAACCCTCCCCGTCCGCTTAGAAAAGCGGCGCGCCGGAGAGCCAGGAGTATTGACTGCCGACAACGGAAAAGCCAAACAGATACTGGGCTGGAGTCCCAAGTATTCAGATCTTGGCACATTGATCGAATCGGCCTGGAAATGGCACCAGCTTCTATTTGATAACGCCCACCTCCTCCGTTCGGTTGTCAAGTGATTCCCCTCGCCTTTCTCCTAGCCCTGACAGCCCTCCTCTTTCAAGGGCTCTACCTCCCCCACATTTCGATCCTTGCCTTTGCTCCCTTCCTCGCATTGATCTCCCTTTCTCTTCCCCTTTCAACCACTCTTTGGCTCAGCTTTCTTTCAGGAGTGCTGATCGACCTCTTTTCCGAAGATCCGATGGGGCTCCATGCCCTCAATTATGTCCTTACGACGGCTCTTCTCTACCGCCTCCGATCCCTATTTTCAGCCGAGCGTCCTTTCCATCTCTCCCTTTTCACCGCCCTGATTTCCCTCTTTTCGACCCTCTTTCAACTCATTCTCCTTTTTCTTTTTGACAGAAGAGTCCCCTTTAACGGAAAATGGATTTTTGCCGACCTGTTCGCGATGCCGCTTGTCGATGCTCTTTACGCATTTGTTTGGTTCGCGGTGCCCCTTGCAGTCGGAGGAAAAATAACTAAAATGTGGACCCTATTTTGGCTGAAAAAAAACAATCGCTCTCAGACCTCACACTAACTGCCATCGAAGCAGCGCTTCTTGCGGGAGAGATCCTTCGGCAAGGGTTCGGAACCCACTTTACGATTGGATCGAAAGAGGGAAAGCACAATTTAGTCACCGAATACGATCATAAGTCGGAAAAAGCGATCATCGACTTTTTGGCATCACATGTCCCGGGCTCCCATTTTTTAGCCGAAGAGAGCGGATCGACCGGAAAACCTGCCGAAGAGACCCTCTGGATCATCGATCCCCTCGACGGGACGGTCAATTTTGCCCACCAAATTCCGGTCTTTTCGGTCAGCATTGCAGCGAAAAGAGAGGGGAAAGTCGTCTGCGGCGTCGTCTACCAGCCGATCACCCATGAACTCTTTGTCGCAGAAATCGGAAAAGGGGCCTTCCTCAATGGAGACAAGCTCCATGTCTCCCCTGTCAAAACCCTTGAATCGTCCATTTTGGCCACCGGGTTCCCCTACAATCTCGCAAAAAATCCCCACCATTGCATCGATCACTTCGTCGACATCTTAAGACTTGGCATTCCGATCCGAAGGATGGGCTCTGCCGCGATCGACCTCGCCTATACGGCAGCCGGTCGGTTCGAAGGCTTTTTTGAAGTGGAGCTCGGCCCGTGGGATCTTGCCGCAGGGAAACTTCTCGTCGAAGAGGCGGGAGGAAAAGTGACTGGGTGGGACGGCTCCCCCTTTGATATCCTCTCCAAAGGACCCATCTTCGCCTCCAATGGATTCATCCATACCGCAGGAACCGCTCTTCTCAATAGGTCCCTATGATCTTGATCGACGGGAAGAAAGTAGCTCAAGAGATTCAACTTGAGATTGAGAGAAAAATTGCTCAAATCGACGGAAGAAAGCCCGGCCTTGCCTTCATTTTAGTCGGCGATCATCCCGCCTCTCAATCATATGTCCGCTCGAAGAAAAAAGCGTGCGCTACGGTTGGCATCTTCTCTACTGTGATTGAGCTTCCCCAAACGATCGCCGAAATCGATCTATTAAAAAAAATCGAAGAGCTCAACCGAGACCCTGCCATCGACGGGATTCTTGTCCAACTCCCCCTCCCCTCCCACATCGATGAAAAGATTGTCACTGCCACGATCGACCCGAACAAAGACGTCGATGGATTCCATCCGATGAATGTAGGGAAGATGCTTTTGGGCGAAGAAGGGGGATTCCTCCCCTGCACTCCTCATGGAGTGCAAGTGTTGCTCGAGCGGTATCAGATTCCGGTCGCTGGCAAACATGTGGTGATTGTTGGACGGAGCAATATTGTCGGCAAGCCCCTCGCCGCCATCCTCATGCAAAAAAAACGGGGCTGCAACGCCACAGTCACCGTCGCCCACAGCCAGTCGGAGCACCTTTCCCATCTCACCCGTTCCGCCGATATTTTGATCGCCGCCATCGGCCAGCCCCACTTTATTAAAAAAG
>CAZIML010000035.1:0-12512 GCA_964540255.1 uncultured bacterium | reverse complement strand
ATTGCCGCTACATCGATGGGCAGTATGCCCTTTTGGAAGATCCAGTCAATTATGATTGCGTCTTTCTCAAAGAGAATAAATGCACAGTCTATGAAGCAAGGCCGATTCAGTGTAAAACGTTCCCCTGGTGGGTCTACCACTTAAGAGAACCCAAAGATTGGGAAAATGCGAGCCAGCGATGCGAAGGGATCAATCATCCTGACGCCCCCATCGTCGATTCGATCAAAATCCAAGAACAATGTCTCACCTATCTCGACAACCTTCTCGACCAAAATTTTGATTTGTAGTTAGAATCATGGGATGGAAGTAGAAAAACGGATCCAAGAATGGCTCACAGGTCCTTTCGACCCTGAGACAAAAGCCGAAATTCGACGCTTGATCGACCACGACCCGAAAGGTTTATCCGATGCTTTTTTTAAAGAGCTATCGTTTGGAACGGGGGGAATGAGGGGGATCATGGGAGTTGGAACCAATCGGATGAATGTTTACACCATCCGAAAGGCGACCCAAGGGCTTGCGAATTATATCCATCAACAACCGGGCCCCTCCCACAAAATCTTCATCGGCTATGATGTGAGACATCATTCGCGCGAGTTTGCAGAGGAAACGGCCAAAGTCTTTGCCGGGAACGGGATTGAGGTGCTTCTTTCCAAGGAGATTTGTCCGACTCCCCTCGTCTCATTTGCCTGCCGCTATTATGGCTGCAGCGCTGCAGTGATGATCACGGCTTCTCACAACCCGCCTCAGTACAACGGTTACAAAGTCTATTGGAGCGATGGAGCGCAGGTGGTCCCTCCTCATGATGAGGGGATCATGGCGGAGGTCGCTAAAATTAAAAGTCCTGATCAAGTGAAGCTGAAAAAAGAGTTCAAAGAAGTGGGCTCCGAAATCGATACCGCTTACCTGACCGAATTAAAAAAAATCCAAATGAGGCCTGAGCTCAGCTCTGTCCCGCTAAAGATCGTCTATACAAATCTGCATGGAACAGGAATTCGGCTGATGCCAAAGGCGCTTGCCTCCTGGGGCTACCGCCATCTCTCGCTCGTCGAAAAACAACTTCCTCTCGATGGAAACTTCACCTTTGCCCCATCGCCAAATCCCGAAGAAGAAAAGGCGCTTCAATTGGGAATCGAGCAGCTGCAAAAAGAAGGGGGAGATCTTTTGATTGCAACCGATCCTGATGCCGATCGGATTGGGGTTGCCGATCGAACGACCCGTTTCACTGGCAATCAAATGGCCTGTCTTTGCCTCCATCACATTTGCACAACGCTTGCGGCCAAAAATGAATTTCCTCCCAATGCAGCGTTCATTAAAACGATCGTCACCACCGAACTTTTCAAAACGATTGCTGAACATTTTGGGGCCAAATGTTTTGACGTTCTCACTGGATTTAAGTACATCGCTCAAGAAATCGGCATTTGGGAAAAGTCGTTTGACGGCTATCAATATCTCTTCGGAGGCGAAGAGTCGTATGGGTACCTTTTTGGAACCTTTGTCCGAGATAAAGATGCGATTTCATCTGCCTGTTTGATTGCAGAGATGGGGGCGCTCGCAAAAAAACAAAATCTCACCCTCACAGACCGTCTCTATCAGATCTACCAAAAATATGGCGTTCACCGAGAAGCCCTTGCCAATCTTGCCTTCAGCGACTCGGCTGCCGGAATGAAAGAGATGAGCGAGATGATGAGTCGCTTGAGAAAGACCCCTCCCAAAGAAATCGGCGGGATCGAAGTTCGGTCAATGGAAGATTATCTCCACGGATATGAGTCGCTCCCCCCCTCAGACGTTCTCCGTTTTTGGCTCATCGACGGGACGAAAGTGGTGATCCGCCCATCGGGGACGGAGCCCAAAGTGAAGATTTATGCCGAAGTAGTGCAAAAAGAAGCAGCCAATGTAGCCCAAGCGATCCATGAGTGCGATGCAAAGCTGAAAAAATTAGTGGACACATTCAAGATGAATTGACCAAAATAAGAAATATTATGAATTTGAAGCCTTTTTTATTGCTGACCGTGGTGACCCTCATGGCGATTCTTGAGGGAGGCGAGCTTCCCTCCGCCCGGCCCATTCGAATGGGAGCAAGGTATACCACTCCAAAAGGAATTGGTTATACAACTGGTTACTCGACTCTAGAGGCGTTCATTTCTGGGCAGATTCGGGACGCTTGGCTCCCTTTCTTAGATTTGCGGGGACATGTTTTCGATAACGGAAAGTTGGGCGCGAATGGAGGACTTGGAGTTCGATACCTCTCCTCATCCCGCGTCTGGGGAATCAACGGATATTATGACTATCGGAATACAAAGTACCAGCACTACAACCAAGCGGCGATCGGCCTCGAATCGCTAGGAACCACTTGGGATTTTAGGCTCAACGGCTACTTACCATTTGGGAAAAAGACGAGCGCTCTTCGAGACACCTCATTTGACCGATTCCAGAATCATTTTATGTACTTAAAAAGTACAAGAGATGTGGCTTTCAAGGGGGCTAATTTTGAAGCAGGAGCTCACCTGAATCGATTTTTTCTGGGAGCCGGCCCCTATTATCTCAACGGGAAGGGAGAAACAGCTTGGGGCGGTCAGTTGAGAGGCTCCGTAGATCTTTTCAAGGAATATATCCGTATTGAGGGAAACGTCTCATATGATTCATTCTTCCGATGGAGCGGACAGGGACAAATCGGGATCAATATTCCAATCGGGAAAAAAATGGGCTCCTCATGCACCGAACGGGATCGCTCTTTGTATTCAAGAGCCGTTCAAAGAGTCGACCGGAATGAAATCATCCCAGTCGGAGAACTCTATCCCCGTTCTTTAGCGATCAATCCTGCAACAGGGCAACCCTACTACTTCGTCTTTGTCGACAACACAAGCTCTTCCCTCGGAACCTTTGAAAGCCCCTACCCCTCTCTCGCCGAGGCCGCCGCAAATTCCTCCTCTGGACAAATCATTTATGTCTTCACAGGAGATGGCACCTCTAGGAATATGAATAGCGGGATCACGCTGAAAAGCAGCCAAATGTTCCTCGGATCTGCGACGGCTCAACCGATCTCCACAACCCTTGGCTCAATTGAGATCCCACCCTTGACCGGCGCTCTTCCGGTCATTACCAACACAAGCGCAGCCCCAGTGATCACCTTGAGCGATAATAATCTCATTTCCGGTTTTTACATTGAGAACGCCAACGGGACGGGTCTCTCGGGAACCAACATCACTCATTTGACCGCAAGCGGGAATACAATCGTCGGCGGAGCTCCAGCAGCAGGCACTGGCGAAGCCATTTTGTTAACCAATGTCTCTGGTCAAATAGAGATCTCCCACAATCTATTCTTCCAAACGAATCGAATGGGAGTAGCAAGTTCCGCCGTCCATATTGCTCTTGACTCGACCCAGTGTTCTGCCAACTTTGAGTCTGATAAATTCTATATCGTGCCGAATGCCAGTGCGATCGATTGCCTCTTAGTCGATTTAACATCGACCGGTTCTATGAGCAGTGTGACCATTCACAACACGACCTGTCGCAGCAACTCCCTATTTGGCAGCGATAGCGGGTTTGAATTCAACCTCTCGAATAGCAGCAGCATATCCAGCATCGCTCTTTCTAACAGCAAGACGAGTTATTTAGGAAAAGGGCTCTATTTGAATTTAGCCGATAGCGGATCGATTGGAACCGTGGCCGTCTCTCAATGCGAGTTCATCAAAGGGCAAGATGGAATCAATTTAAGCTTGGTCTCCACCTCTTCGATCGATCAAATTCAAGTCTCCGACACGTTCTTTGACTCGAATGGAAACTCATCAATTTATGGGAATTTAACCACCTCTGGGAATATTCGAAGTATTGATGTGAGCCGTTCCATCATGCAAGGAAACAACGGATATGCAGTCTATTTAGGCTTATCAGGATCAGGTTCGATTGTGAGCATCAATGTGGCTAACAGTACGATTCGGAACAGCCTCTCTGCGGCTTTTGAGGTGTATATGAGCTCTACCGGCACCGTCAATCAGCTCCAATTTTCAAATTCCGAAATTGACACCAGCATCTCTGGTCTTTATCTCTATTCTGCTGGCAGCAACGTCATCGATCTCTTGGGGGTTTCAAACTGTGTATTCAAAGGATTGACCACAAAAGGGATCAACATTACAGCCCCCATTATCACCGAGCTCGATATCTCAAATTCTTCGTTCACCAATTGCGATATTGGGATTTTTGTCGATGTTGCGGCTCAAATCGGACAGGGGACAGTTTCTGACAACTCGTTCTTTCTCTCTGGAACGAATGGAATTCTCGTCAATACAACGACAGCGAACAATGTGTTGAGCGTCACTGGCAATACATTCACCGATACATTGACCTCTGCGCAAGGATATGGAGCTAAATTCACCAATAATGGAGGAACATTCTGTCTCAACTTTACAGGGAACCAAGCCTTCCCCACCTCTAGAGAAGGAGGAATCAATCCCTACTACTTCAATAATGCGGCAGGAACATTCAACCTCACCTCACAATCGACCAGTGCGAACAATATTGGAGGGATTACCTCGTCAGGCATTTCTGGGAGCTGCACTCAATAAAGAACCGTTTTCATCGACAAAATGGAAGGGTTCATAGATCAGTCCGGGGATGATTTCCACGCCGGAATTCCATACGACTTCCTTGGGATGCAGTCCGACTGTTTTTAGCTTTTCTCGAGCTTGATCACTATTATCGATGCCGAACAAAGGCAATACTTCGAAAAAAAAGCGACCTCTTTCCCGCTCAATTTTGAACAGACTATTTTTAAAATCGATCATTTTCCCTTGGATCACTCCATTCGGTCCTTTGCTTAATTTCACAAGAGCATATTGGTTAGTGCCAGGAAAAAGCTGCCCAAGAACCAGCAGCCCCCCTTCCGACAACCCAGATAAACGGGTATCATATAGGTGGGTGAATGTGACTGTTTCTCTACGGTGATCCAATTTGATCACACCCTCTTCGCTCACTCCCGAAAGAATCCGATCCCGCCAAACAGCAACAATTTTTGGCGACTGTCCCTTCCGAATGATTTTTTTTATTTGTAATTGCCCCTGAGAATCTCTAGCCAGCGTTAGCGCTTTGGTATTCTTCGGGTATAAAAATTGAACTAACTCTTTCGAGCGAAAGCGGATCTTTGGATCAGGCTTGAATGGATGAGTGAGTTGAAGAGCTTCAAATTCAGCCGCAGTGAAATTGAAAGTGGGCTTTCGATCGATCTTTTCTTGTTGAGGAATCGCTCTACTACTCTTTGGCTTGGAAAGAGGGGGTGCTTTTTCCTCGACTTCCATCGGATCCGGCGCGCGCAGAGGAACCGGTCCAAGCTGGCTTTTTTCGGAGAGGTTTTCCCAATACGATGGGCCATATTCAACAGATAGCTCAGCTCTTTCCTCTTTTTTGAATGGAACCAATGCGCTGACAACGATGAGGGGCCCCTGCTCCGTGTAGCATTCCTGAAATTTAACATTGGCAAATCCCTTGATATCATTGATAAAGGGAGTGAAATTGATCGCTGGGTCTACCCCTCCGCCATCGAGGACAAATCGGCTCATCTGGGGAACTCCGGCGATCGAAAAAATATAGGGATTGTCAGCTGCGTCCGATTCTTCTACCACGATCGGAGGATAAAACCCGATAACTTCCCCAGCGTCTACGTCCGCTTGTATAAAAGCGCCTTTTCCCATCCTTGGATTCAAGGCTCGATCAACGGTCACTCCATAAGGGTTTGCGGTCTGTTTTGCAAAAAACTTTTTGCAGGCTCTTTGGAAATCTTTAGGTAGCGCTGACTTGAACTGCTTTTTGGCCTTTTCCCATGCGGCCGCAAATTTTCTCTCGACTTTCGAGCTTAGGTTCTGATCTTTATCCCTAAATTCAAAACCGATATTTTTAGGCAATACGAGGAATTCAACCGGCTTTGAGATCTTGAGTTTCTTATGGGATAAGGCCGGCTTTGAAAATCCTCTTTTTCGAATTTTTTCAACCCTGCTTTTCTTTTCCCCCTCATCCGAAAAATGACGGAGATTCGGGGTTTTCACTCTAGTTTCGCGGGATATGGATAATGACATAGTAATCTTGTTTTTACGAAATATTATAAATAATAAATGTAAAAAAATTATAAATTTTATTTATATCGGGATTAACGATGATCTTTGGGTCAAAAGTCACTTTTCAACTTCGGGAACTTAGATTCAACTCCCCAAAAACAACTTCAACCAATCGGTCTTTCCTTTTTCGGGTATTTGACTCGAACGTGGTGAGAGAGGAGGAGGATTTTGACGAGCGTTTTTTTCACTCGGCTCAATTCCTCGAAGGTGAGATGGCAATGATCAAACTGCCCATCCTCCGCCTTTTCAGCGACCAATCGATTGACAAGCTCAGTCAAAGTGGCTTCGTTGATCTCCTCAAGAGAGCGGGTCGCTGCTTCGACGCTGTCGCAAATCATGATGATTCCCGACTCTTTCGTCCGCGGTTTGGGGCCCGGATAGCGGAATTGAGACTCATCGACCTCTTCCACATGCCCCCCCTTCAATTCGAGCTGTTTTCGATAAAAATAATAGACGAGAGTCGTCCCGTGGTGTTCGAGGATGATGTCGATGAACGGTTGAGGCAAACCTGCCTTGCGGGCGATCGCGACCCCATCTGTTACATGGGAAATGATCACTTGGGCCGATTCAAGAGGGGTCAGAAGTTGGTGGATGTTCACTGCCCCTTGTTGATTTTCGGTGTAAAATTGAGGGTTATTCATCTTGCCGATGTCGTGATATAGAGTCGCGGCCCTGCAAAATAGGCCATTGGCTCCAATCGATTGGGCGCAAGTCTCCGCCAGATTGCCTAGAACCAGGCTATGTTGATAGGTGCCTGGAACTTCAACCGCAAATCTACGGAGAAGATCGCTGCACGGATCGGTAAACTCCATCAGGGTCATATCCGTTAGGACGCCAAAGACCGTCTCGAGAGCCGGGAGCAAGCCGACGACGAGAACTGCAGTGATGAAGAGGAAGACAAACGAGGCGGCGATATCTGAAAAGAGCGAGTAGGCGATCCAATGATTTTCAGCCAATGTGTAGGCAAAGAGAACCGGAATGGCGCTCAGCCAAGATTTCATGCAGACGGTGAACACCTCTTTTCGTTTCCGCAACCCTTTTGAGCTGATGATGACGACAATCGAAGTGACCAAGTTGAGGATTAAAAAATGGCTGTGGTCGACCGCGAGGCTCACCGAGAGGAGGATCGAGAGGAAGGTGGCCGCGAAAAGGGCGGTTCTCGGAGAGAGGAGGATGCAGATGAGGATCGTTGCAAACGGGGCGACGATCGGAAAACGGACCGCCTCGATCACATCCGATGTGCTCTTGAGGAGGATGTACTCGGTGAATTTTGCAAAGAGGAGGGTTAAAAGAACAATGCAGACAAAAAGAGAGATCTCTCTCAAAGAGCGGATGAATGTAGGCTGGCTGATTCGGAAGTAAAGCCCGCTGATGCTGACAAAAATAAGGGCCAAAAGAAGGCTTGCGATGATGCTGAGTGGATCCCAGATTTTGCGCGCCTCGGAAATCGCCTGTTTCATCGCCTGCATCATTGTCAGGTGGCGCGAGGTGATCAGTTCTCCCTGGTTGATCATTCTCGTTCCCGCCATGATTCGGGTCATTTTTTCGGGAACTGTACGGGCCACTTGATTCCGGAGGGAACGCTCCAAAGCGGTGTCTTCGAGGAGGCTCCAGGTCCGTTTTTGAAAGGTTTGAATGAGGTAATGGATCGTCTCTTTATGAAACGCATCGCTCATTGCAATCGCTGCCGCAGTCCGGTCCCAAAATTCAGTAGGCAGAAGAAGAGGGATGTTGGCCCCTTCCGGGATGAATTCAAAATAGGAGGAGTCGGGAAGACCTAACTCTTTAATTTTTTGAATGGTGCGGGGGTCGGTGAAGCGAGCCTCTAGAAGGAGTGTTTCAAGCTCATCGGCCGCTTTGTACATCTCCTCAAAAGTGCTCTCTGGCGCCGCCTCCCGCCACTCTTTATTGTGGATGAGATCCTCTTCTAAAAGATAGCGGGCGTCGCGGATCTGCCGATCGTCGAGCTGATAAATCTCCCCCACATCCTGAGCCGCCTGCTGTCTTAGGACAATCGTCGTCTCATAGTCGGGAAATTCAAAATCGATTTGGGCGACGATATATCTTCGAGCCGTGGTATTCAGTTCCAGCACCTCGAGCCTCACCTCCCTGAAATGGAGGAAGAGAGCGAGGCAGAAGACGCAGACAAAGCCGACGAGAAGCCGCCATCCCCGGTTGTTGGAAGCGAGCCACTCTTGCCAATTTTTGTTCATATTCATAATATACCATCCATGTCAAAAAGATACCAGGTTCTCGCGCGCAAGTACCGTCCACAAGCCTTTCGCGACGTCGTCGGCCAAGAAGCCGTAGTCACTACCCTCAAGAATGCAATCCGCTTCGACAAGGTGGCTCACGCCTACCTTTTTTGCGGTTCTCGAGGCGTTGGAAAAACCACCCTTGCCCGCCTCTTTGCCAAGGCGCTCAATTGCCACTCTCTCACAGAAGGGGGGGAGCCTTGCAACAGCTGCCCCTCCTGTCTTGAGATCGCCTCAGGCCAATCGCTCGACGTGATCGAGATCGACGGCGCCTCCAACCGAGGGATCGACGACATCCGGCAGATCAACGAGACGATCGGCTATGCTCCGAGCCATGGGCGATATAAAATCTACATCATCGACGAAGTGCACATGCTCACCAAGGAGGCATTCAACGCCCTCCTGAAAACGCTCGAAGAGCCCCCTGAAAAAGCGAAATTCTTTTTTGCGACCACCGAAGCTCACAAAGTGCTTCCCACGATCATCAGCCGGTGCCAAAGGTTCGACCTCGCCCGGATCCCCACCTCCCGGATCGCCGCAAAGCTGGGGGAAATCGCGATCGACCTCTCTCGAATCGTCGAGCCGGAAGCCCTTTCCCTCATCGCCCATTTCTCCGAGGGGAGCCTCCGCGACGCCGAATCACTCTTCGATCAAATCCTCTGTTTTGCAGATGGAGAGATCAGCGCCGCCACCGTCCGCCAGTCGCTTGGCCTCGCTCCGAGCGAAATCTTCCACTCGCTCGATCAAGCCTTTTCGAACTACCACCTCCCCTACGCATTCGAGCTCGTCGAACAACTGTTCCAAATGGGAAAAGATCTCCCCCACTTTCTCGAACAATTGATTGAACACTACCGGAATCTCACCCTCGCTAAAACACTCTCGACCCCCCACCCTTCCGCCTCCCTCTACACCCAACAGCAATGCCTCTACATTCTCGATCTCCTCATCCAGGCCGAGTCAAACTTCCAAAAAAGTACATTCCAAAGAATCTCCCTCGAGTCGATCCTCCTCCAAATCATCCGCAGCCGCCACAGAATCCCGATTGAGGTTTTGGTCAGGAAACTGACGGAGGAAAAGGCTGAAGGCAGAACGCTGAAGGCTGAAGTGGAGGAAAAGGCTGAAGGTAGAATGCTGAAGGCTGAAGTAAAAGAAGTGGCGGAAACAAAAGTGGGGGCGGAGCCGAAAAAGATGGAAGAGGCGGCTGCCCCACAAGAACCTAAAGAGGAAAAGGCTGAAGGTAGAACGCTGAAGGCTGAAGCGGCGGAAACAAAAGTGGGGGCGATGCCGAAAAAAGTGGAGGAGGCTGCTGCCCCACAAGAACCTAAAGAGGAAAAGGCTGAAGGTAGAACGCTGAAGGCTGAAGTGGCGGAAATAAAAGTGGGGGCGATGCCGAAAAAAGCGGAGGAGGCTGCTGCCCCACAAGAACCTACCCTTAAACCTGTGCCATTCATGAAGCAAGTAGTTAAGGATGAGGCTGTTAAGGTTGTGGAAACTGGGGCTTTGAAGCATCCCAGTCACTATGATACAATCATCCGCTTTGCAAGCGTTGAACTCGAAGGAACTGTCAAATAGGAGATTTATGGGTAGCGGTTTTTCAAAAATGAAAAAACAGGCGAGAATGATGCAAGATCAGTTCAGCCAAATGAAGGGTCAGTTAGAGAATACTTTGGTTGAAGGGAGCGCAGGCAATGGATTGGTTGTGGTCACTTTGAATGGCTCCAAAGAACTGAAAAAAATTGTGATCAAGCCCGAGTGCGTCGCCGATGTCGAAGGATTGCAGGACTTGATTTTAGGTGCTTTCGAAGACGCCGCCTCCAAGCTAGGAGAACAAGGGCAAATGGGCGGCATGCCGCTCAAAATGCCCTGGTCATAAGTTGATTTGCCACAGTTGCGCGCGCCCTTTCCCGACGGGAACAATGAGCCCTTTTTTCTTCATCGAGGCTAATTCATAACGGAGCATCCTTTCAGAAAGAAGGGGAATGAACTTTTTGTAGATCTCCCTAAATGGAAGGCGGTTTGTGTGGCGAAGAAGGGTCAAAATGGCCTCTTCACGAGGAGTCAGAGAGGGAGCGTCCGCCAAAAGAAACTTGCGGGGTTCTGGAATTACTGTAGAGGGATGAGGATAGAACGTAACCCGAATCGCCGTCCCTAACTCCTCCCATTTAGGCTCAGGGTATCCTCCTTCTTTGCAAGAATCAATGATCCTCTTGTACCCACTCCCCCACTTTTCAACGAGGCGAAGCGCGTGAAAAACTTGAACAATCACCCGATTCCGAATCCGGCTAACTCCCGCTTTCAAATCATCCAAAGTAAATCCAAAAGGAAACATCCCAGGACTCTGTATTTCTAGCCGATTGGCAAAAATGGCGACCTGAATATGAGACCCCCTCAACGAATAATCAGCATGAACCAAAGCATTGATGAGAGCCTCTCGAACAGCGATCGGAGGGTATTCAGGAATATCCCTTCTCTGCATCGAGGGAAATGAAGCAGAGAGACGAGTGTTGCGCGCAATGAATTTTGGAACTTCTGATACAGCGTCCAGTAAAGTTCCTTCCACATCGAATTGATCAATAATATCAGTTTTGGTCTCGCCTAAAAATCGACCGCATCGCACTTGCACATCAGGAAAAAACTCCCTCTGCACTTCCTTTTTTCCGAACAAGATCGCTCCTCCGATCGAAGGAACCCACCGATTCGCAACAGGAACTAATATCCCAAGAGAGCGCATTTTTTCCTCGCTCATCTCTTTCCCCACAGAATGAAAAAAACGATTTGCAGAATCAAGATCAATCGATTGAAAAGAAAGGTGGGAAAGGGGTTCTTGATCATAAGAAAGAGTTAAGGCCGAACGCTGCAGTTCAGCGAGAATTTCAACACCAGCGGGCCGACTCGTCGATCCAAGCCTGATATAGACCCCATTAGGGATCCCTTGTTTTTTAAGATAAAAGGGCCCTTTCCAATGAGAAACGCGAAGGATCAAAAGATCTTGATCCCCTACTGTTGCAATTTCA
This sequence comes from uncultured bacterium, assembly GCA_964540255.1. Lineage (GTDB taxonomy): Bacteria > Chlamydiota > Chlamydiia > Chlamydiales > SM23-39 > REEB52. The sequence goes on along the minus strand of CAZIML010000035.1, from coordinate 1,139 downwards.
ATCTCAGGGAGAAGACTGGGACGAATTGAGTCGGCAATTGCATTCGCAAGCGCCTCTTCCGCTTTGAAAACATCCGGAACACCTACGATTTTCCCATCATTCGATCGACCTATGATCAACGTTCCACCCGCAGTATTGGCAAATGCAACGATTGTTTTTAAGATCGGCTCCAACGAAGACAAGTCCCTCTTGAACTCTAAAACTTTAGATTCGGCTTGGCGCAGGAGAAGTTCAACCATAAGATTTCCTTGAATTATACTCCGACCGCTCTAAAAGTGTGAATCGGAGTATATAAATCCTGCAACAATCCTGCAATTTCCTGCAATCAGTTTCGGTGAAAAGCTAGTTGTCGCCGTTGCGCCAGAAGGCCTCTTTGAAAAAGAGAGCCGCCCGATGAAACCACCGAGAGCGATCTTGGAAAAAGACCCACTTCACCGCCTGCCATAGACCAAAATGGCGATAAAGAATCCGGCACGTCTCCCGAATGGGGATCGAGGGGGGGACGTTCGTATCGAGAAGCACTCTGCGGCAAAAAACCGATTGGGTCTTTTGGTCTCTAAAAAGGCGGCAGAGAAGATCCATCGCAGGGCACTTTTTTAAACGAGGATCAAAACCGCCGAGCTCAACGAGTTTCTCTTTCAAAAACCAAGGAGAGCGGGCGGTGATAAAATCAGACGAGGCATGCCCCTCTCGATTGAGAGAATTGGCATAGACAAGGTGGGGACGGCTCCCAATCAGGGTGGAGAGAAATTCAAGCCCATGCTGCGAGATATACCGATCGCCCGGTTCCAAAAATTGGATATAGCGCCCCTCTGAAAGTTCCAATCCCTCATTCATCATCTCTGGGATCGTCTTCCCAGAAACATTTTGAATCCGGATCGAAAGCTCAGGATATTGGGCGCTCAATTGAGAAAGAGCTCCCCCCTTCTCCCCATCGAGCAAAAGAACCTCAAAACCCCCCTTCTGGGCCTTCAAGGTATCGAGGGTCAAAGGAAGGAGGTGGCTCCTCTCTTTGCATAAAATGATTAAGGTAAAGTCTATCATCTGTTATACTTCTGAGGCAGTTGCAAAACTCGCCGCGCCGGCAAAATCGCCCTTTTGAGCCATTTTGCCACCCCGATCTTGAGCCCTACTCCCTT
>CAZIML010000034.1:0-12750 GCA_964540255.1 uncultured bacterium | reverse complement strand
CTGTGATCAATTGCTTAGTGACCTACATTATTTTAGAGTTCCCGAAAAAAGTAGGCCTTGGGGTCGTTGTCCTCTTCGCATTTTTAAACATAGGGCTCATGCTCGCCCCGATTTTTCTCGATGTGTTCGTCGGGTTGCACATCACCCGCTACGCCAACCCGTTTCTCATTGCTCTCGTCGCCTTGAGTCTTTGGTTTGTCCGGACCCACTTCCCCAATCCGGAGATCCCCACTCATCTCGCCCAATAAAAAAAAGGGACTCTCCTTTGGAAAGAGCTCCGGTTCCGCCTGGCTTTCTATCTGATTGCGATCATTTGCTATGGACTTACCGAAACCACTTTCAGTCTTTGGGGGATCTCCTTCATGCAAACTTTATTAGGGGCCAAGTCAGCCGAAGAGACGAGTTCCCTTTTTTGGCTATTTATGGTGATCGCTCAGTTGATCCTTCTCATCCCCCTCTATTTCTACAAATCGATTCAAGTGCTCATTCCCCTTGTTTTCATCGTCATCGGCGCCGCCCTCGCGTTCCCATTGCAGAGTGCGATTCCCGGATTTATCGGAGCTCTTGCTGCAGCTGGATTAGGCTGCTCGGCGATTTTCCCCCTCCTTCTTTCCATGATGGAAAAAGAGCTTCTCTCTTTTCAGAAAAATGGAGAACTTCTCCACTATATTGAGGTGGGGATTTCGGTGATGCTCGCCGGTTATTTCATCGGCGTCGGGACGGTCGATCTTTGGGTGGAGGTGAAAAATGCTCCAACTGCCTTCTATTTTCATCTAGCAGCGATTTTTATTTCCATCACAGGGCTCATCGCCTATTTCCTCAACAAGTTCAACCCGAAATGAACTCTCCATTCCTTGTATTTGAGAGGGTTGTGTTCTTGCTGTTCCTTTTTTCCCATTTGCTCTATCCTAATAGTAGGAGAGGGTTCATCCCCCCATAACCCCAACGGGCAGGTTTCGATGTTCAATCACTCATTTATTTTTTCACCAGGGACTTGGTCTGGAGAAGGCAAGATCCTCTTGAATATGGTCGAAGAGGAGCTGGTTTTCAACACCAACTGGGCGGTTCAAAATAAAGATTTTGCCGGCAAAGTGACTTGTGCTCAAGAAATTCAAATCCAGGGACTTTCTGAGAATATGCGCAATGAACTCTCCTTCTATGACTTCCAAACCAAAACGTTCTCTGTCGATATGGAGAACCAAAATGTGGGGCGGATCGTCGGGACCGGGGTTTATGATGATAAAATGATCGCCTGGGAATTTCGAAATAACGATATGAACTTTGAAGGATATGAGACCTATACCCTGCAAAGCGACGGAAGCTACCAGATGAAAGGGGAGTATGTAACGAGCGACCAATTCCGCACCATCATCGAAGCCCACATATGGCCCCAGTCGCGCGAAGCCCCCAGTCAAGACGAATCAGAAGAAGGAAACGAGGAAGAATGAGAAAATTCATCCCCCTCATTTTACTCTCTGCATGTGGATTCGGCGGCAGCATGGTCAGTATGAACGCCTTTTACGCTGTCGATGTGAGCGCTACCACTCAAGAAGTTGTGGCCGCTCTCGGCGAACCTTTTGCCATCTATGACCGATCTGACGGAACCGTTGAATATGAGTATGTTGAGCGGATCAAGATCGGAGCCCGCGATGCGGAAGAGCGGCGCTACTTCATCGTCATGAAGGATGGAGTGGTGATCTCAAAACGAGTCAAACAAAGTTCCCCCCTTCCATACGGCTTTGACAGCTACGATATGCAGACAACGCAAAATAAAGCCGAAGCTCAATTTTAATTGAGAGGGAATTGCAATTCCCTCTAGATAAAATTTCACTTGTTGCATAGAATCCCTCCCCGCGAAAAAGGAGGTTTTATGCAAATTCGCATGAATGCAGAAGATGCCGCCCTATGGGCTGCCAAACAATACATCAGTTTAGTCGCTCCAGCCATGAGTGATCGCCAAAGAAGAGTGATTGAGCGGATCGAGACGTTCAACATGATCGCAAGAGGGGGGATTATTCTACCCACAGTGTTCCTAGTGATGGGGGCTGTTTCTCTGTTCTTTTCGGTAGAGAGCGCCCTCATTTATTTTGGATTTGCCATCATTCTCCGGAAAACGATGGGAGAAGCGTGGGAGGACTGGGTCTATCCTCGACAATCACTTGCCTCTCGTTTTGGATTGGTCAGCGACGACGACAGAGATCGGGCGCTATTTGACAAATTAGGAATCGAAGAGCCGGTGAATTGGAGGCAGACACAGTGGATCATCAATCTGTGCGGAGTCTCATTTTGGCAAAGCCTAGTGCCTTGGCCAAAGGGCTAAGAAAAAGAGGCCCCAAAGAAACCCTTGGGGCCTTACGTGCATTAGGCCTTAATCTTGATATCAACGCCGGCGGCAACTGGAAGAACTTTCAGTTTGTCGATGGTGTCGAGGGTCGGATCAAGGAGATCAAGAACGCGGATGTGCGTTCTCGTCTCGAACTGCTCGCGCGACTTTCGGTCGACGTGAGGAGAACGGAGGACCGTATAGATCTCTCGCTTTGTTGGGAGCGGAATAGGCCCCACAACGCGAGCCCCTGTTCGTTTCGCCGTTTCGACGATATCTTGAACAGAGCGGTCAAGCATCCGTTGGTCAAACGCCTTAAGGCGGATGCGGATTTTTTTTCTGGGTGATTTTGCCATAGTTTTTTACTTCTTACAAATTTCTTCTTGGATTTTGTTGGGAACCTTCTCAAAATGACCGGGTTCCATTACATAAGTTGCGCGTCCTGAGCTCATCGAGCGAAGTTGCGTTGAGTAGCCAAACATCTCGCTTAAAGGAACCTCTGAGGTCACTTCAACCGATCCTTTCATCGACTCTTGCCCGAGGATTTTTCCTCTTCTGCGGTTCAAGTCTCCAATCACGTCGCCGATATTCGCCTCTGGCGTATCAACTACTACTTTCATGATCGGTTCGAGAAGGACAGGCTTCGCTTTGCGAGCTGCATCTTTGACAGCCATCGAAGCGCAGATTTTAAACGCCATTTCGTTCGAGTCGACTTCGTGGTACGATCCATAAGTAATCGCCACTTTCATATCGATCAATGGGTAGCCGGCGAGCACTCCAGTCTGGAGTCCTTCTTCGATTCCCTTGATACAAGGTGTGATGTACTCTTTCGGGATCACGCCGCCCACAATCTTGCTGACGATTTCGTTCCCTTTTCCTGGCTCGTTTGGCTCGATCTCGAGGCATACGTGAGCGTATTGCCCTCGACCGCCCGACTGCTTGACATACTTCGTCTCAGAAGCGCCGTTCGTCGTGATCGTTTCTTTGTAAGAAACTTCAGGCTTACCGACATTCGCTTCGACAGAGAACTCGCGGAACATCCGGTCTCGAAGAATCTCCAAGTGGAGCTCTCCCATACCCATGATGATCGTTTGGCCCGTCTCTTCGTTCGTCATCACTCGGAAAGTGGGGTCTTCTTCTGAAAGAGCGCCCAACGCTTTTGCGAGTTTTTCCCGATCGGCTTTAGATTTTGGCTCAATCGCCATCGAAATCACCGGATCTGGGAAGTTCATCTTCTCCAAAAGGAGCGGATGGTTTTCAGAACAGAGAGTGTCTCCCGTAGTCGTATACTTCAAGCCGATGCAAGCTGCGATATCGCCAGTGAAGAATTCCTCTCGGTCTTTCCTCTGGTTCGCGTGCATTTCAAGAAGCCTTGAGACCCGCTCGTCTTTATCCTTCGTCGTGTTGATCAGCGCAGTTCCTTTTGCCAGTTTACCGCTGTAGATCCGGATGAAGGTCAATTTGCCAACATATGGGTCGGTCATGATCTTAAACGCGAGGGCTGAAAGAGGGCTGTCGTCTGCAGGCTTGAGTTCCAGCATCTCATCAGAGTTGAGCTTGTGTCCTTTGATCATTCCTCGATCGATCGGAGAGGGCATCCAGCGGACCACCGCATCCAAAATCTGTTGAACCCCTTTGTTTTTAAAGGCAGTTCCGCAGAGAACAGGGTTGAACTTATTTCCAATCACCCCTTTGCGGATGATGGCGTGGATTTCAGCCTCTGGGATAGAATCTGGGTTGTCGAGAACCTTCATCATGAACTCTTCGTTGTTCTCGTCAATCGTGGCGAGCTCTTCGAGCAATTCATTCCTCATTTTCTTGCACTGTTCGAGCAAGTCAGCGGGGATGGGTTCAACGTCATACTTCGCACCCATCGTCTCATCGTGGAAGAGGTAGGCTTTCATTGTGACGAGGTCTACCATCCCTTTGAAGCCTGACTCAGCGCCGATCGGGCAGTGGACAGGGATCGCATTGGCGTGGAGTTTTTCTCTCATCGTCTTCACTGCATTGAAGAAGTCGGCGCCGGTTCGGTCCATCTTGTTGATGAACGCAATTCTCGGTACCCCGTATCGCTCAGCTTGGCGCCAAACAGTCTCAGACTGAGGCTGAACGCCCGCAACCGCATCAAAAACGGCGACAGCGCCATCCAAAACCCTCAGCGAGCGCTCCACCTCAATGGTGAAGTCTACGTGGCCAGGGGTGTCGATGATGTTGATTTTCGACCCTTTCCAATAGACGGTGGTCGCAGCAGAGGTGATGGTGATCCCCCTCTCCCGCTCTTGCTCCATAAAGTCCATGGTCGCCGCTCCCTCGTGCACTTCGCCGATTCGGTGAAGTCGGCCCGAGTAGAACAGGATCCTCTCTGTAGTGGTCGTCTTGCCCGCATCGATGTGGGCCATGATCCCAATATTGCGGACATCTTCTAATTTGTCTGTGTCTGGTCTTTCGCTCATTGATCTCCTACCATTTGTAGTGAGCGAAGGCTTTGTTAGCCTCAGCCATGCGGTGTGTATCGTCTTTCTTCTTAATCGTAGAGCCTTGATTGTTAAAACAATCGGCAAGTTCGCTTGAAAGAGCCTCTTCCATCGCCCTGCCTGGTTTAGCCCTTGAGTTCAAGATGATCCACTGCATTGCCATAGCGGTTCTCCGCTCATTCGGAATCTCGACCGGAACTTGGTAGTTCGCTCCGCCGATCCTTCGAGTTTTCACTTCGAGAGAGGGCTTTGAGTTTTCGATCGCCTGTTCAAAAGCTTCGAGGGGGTTTTCTGCTTTTACTTTTGCAGCAAATTTTTCTAAAGCGCTGTAAACGATGCTTCGAGCGACCGATTTTTTGCCGTCGTACATCAGTTTATTGATGAATTTAGCCAGGGTGACGCTCTGGTATACTGGATCTGGCTCTGTCTGCCGTTTGGCAGCTCTGCGTCTTCTAGACATGTGATAATCCTTTTAATCTGTTTTCTTCACCCGGAACCGAGGGGTTCCTGCGCCTGGGGTTGGACTGAATCTCAGTACAATCCGAGGGCTAGGAGGTTGAGTTGCAACATCCTGGTATTACTTAGGTTTTTTCGCGCCATACTTAGAGCGTGATTTTTTTCTATCTTTTACCGCTGCGCAGTCGAGAGCGCCTCGGACGATGTGATAGCGAACGCCGGGAAGGTCTTTGACCCTGCCGCCGCGGACAAGAACGATGCTGTGTTCCTGGAGGTTATGTCCTTCGCCTGGGATGTATGCGATAATCTCTTGGCCGTTAGACAGTTTGACCCAAGCTACCTTTCTCAAAGCTGAGTTTGGTTTTTTAGGGGTCTTTGTCTTGACCTGGAGGCATACGCCCCTGCGTTGTGGGCATTGTTGCAGAGCAGGTGACTTACGGCGTTTTACCTTGGGAGTCCGCCCTGTTTTTACGAGTTGGTTAAATGTCGGCATGAAGCCAATCTCCAATTTAAATATAACAACAGAGTGAGAGTATAGGGGGAGGAGTGATTAAAGAAAAGAGCGAAATCTACCCCCATCTATCAATTTTTCTATTTTATTCAGATTCACGTAAATCAATGCTAATTAATACTATAAATTTAAATTAACATTTAATTTGAAATATTAATTAGTTTAATTATATATTTGTTTCGGGAGGACAGAGGAACAAGGCGAGGCTTACGACGCTAAGTTTGAAAGTTTCAATCGGTCCTTTAAATCCTCTGCCTCCCAATTTTTTCTAATGCAAAACCAGAAACAGAAGCAAGAAACGGGAGTGGTCTGTGCGAAAAACGATAGGTTGGATTCTGTTTTGCATTTTCTGGGTTGGGCAGGCGGTATCGGCCCAGCAGCCATTAAAGATCGACGACATCCCCCGAGTGATGGAGCGTCTATTTACCTTTCACATTGAGAACAAGCAATTCAATACGACGATAGTTCGCCGTTCGATGAAGCTTTATATTGAGCAGTTTGACCCTGAGAAGGCCTATCTTTTGGACAGCGAGGTGAAGCCCTATCTTGAGATGAGTGAGAAGAGGGCGAAAGAGGTGATGGCCCGTCTTGAGAATCATGATTATAGTGATTTTTTTGCCTTGAATGGGATTATGCAGGAGTCGGTCGTGCGGGCTCAATCGCTCCGGGTTTTTGTTGCTCGGGAGCTTGTCAGTTCGAACTTGGACAAGGATGTTCCCACTCTTTCGACGCCGTCGGGCTATTCGAAATCGGATCAAGAGCTCATTCAGCGGCAGCGGAACCGGATGCTCCGTTTTTATCAGTTTCACAGATCGAGAACCAATCTCGACTCTCCTCAAAGAAAGATGATGGTGTTTGAGCTTTTTGAGAAAAAAGTGCAGCGTCTTGAGAGTAATTATCTTTTTCTCACTGCGGATAGCAAGCCGATGAGCGGCGACAAAATTGAGAGTCTTCTCACCTTGCGCATTTTAAAATGTTTTGCCAAAAGTCTTGATACTCATACGAGTTTTTTCAGTCCTGAAGAGGCCTTTGAGATGAGGATGAGTTTAGAGAAGCAGTTTGAAGGGGTGGGCGTAGTCCTTTCTGAGGGGATTGACGGGGTGATGATTGCTGAGCTCATTAAAGGGAGTCCTGCCGAGCAGTCGGGGCAGATCCAGGTGAACGACCTTCTTGTTGAGATTGATGGGATGCCAACCTCCTCGCGTCCTTTTGAGGAGGTGTTGGAGATGCTCAAGAAGAAGGACAAGAATGAGATTGTCCTTGGATTTAAGCGAGAGAACGGGACCTTTTTCCGGGTCCCTCTTCTGAAGCGGGCCATTGTGATGAACGAAGAGCGGATCCAAGTCGGCTATGAGCGTGTAGAGGGGGGGATTATTGGGAAAATATCCCTTCATTCTTTCTATGAGAGCGGCGAGCAGATCAGCAGTGAGAAGGACATCAAGGAAGCGATCCGAGGATTCCGGGAGAAAGGGAACCTGGTGGGTCTTGTTCTTGACTTAAGGGAGAACTCGGGTGGATTTCTCAGCCAAGCGGTGAAGGTAGCTGGCCTTTTTGTGACGAATGGGGTCGTCGTGATCTCCAAGTATGGGAAAGGGGAAGTCCATTATCTTCGGAACATTGTGGCTAAAAGCTTCTACAATGGTCCTCTCGTCGTCCTCACCTCCAAGATGTCGGCCTCTGCCTCTGAGATTGTGGCGCAAGCGCTCCAAGATTACGGCGTGGCCCTAGTTGTTGGAGATAGCCGTACCTTTGGGAAGGGATCGATTCAGTACCAAACGGTCACCGACGCCAAGGCTGACATGTTTTTCAAAGTCACCGTCGGCAGATACTATACTCCATCGGGCAAAAGCACCCAGATTGACGGCGTGATTGCCGACATCGTCGTCCCCTCTCAATATGCCCCCTATAAAATTGGGGAAAGATATCTTGAGTATCCTCTTCCACAAGATCAGGTGGAGCCTGCCTTTATCGATCCTCTCTCCGACCTCGATGAGAAGACCCGCCGCCTCTTTCAGATGCGCTATCTTCCCTTCACCCAACGGGTCGTAGGGTTTTGGAAAAAGATGCTTCCCGCCCTTCGGCAGCAGAGCGCTGCCCGGATAGCGCAAGATCCAAACTATCAATCATTTCTTAAAAAGCAAGAAGTGATCCAAGCCCGCTCCGACGGCCTTCCCCCCAACACCGTCGATGAGCAGATCCAAGTCAAAGAAGACCTTCAAATGAAGGAAGCGGTTCATATTGTCAAAGATATGATCGACCTCCAAGCCCAGTCGGAGATGCCTCAGACGGGAACCGAATAAGGGGAACGGGGGAACGCAAAACGCTAAATGCAAAAGTAAGAGAAAGGCCCCCCCTCCATTCCACTTTACGTTGACTCAAATGTCCTCGCCAGCTATGCTAGTCCATTATTTATGGCCAGATAGCTCAGTTGGTAGAGCAGAGGACTGAAAATCCTTGTGTCGCTGGTTCGATTCCAGTTCTGGCCAAAAAACTAATCCCAAAACCCCCGTTTTGGGATTTTTTTTGGCCAGAAAAAACGGCAAAGATTTGCCGTTTTTATGGAATCGAATTGAGGCCGGGGTCGCCCCCCGGCCGAGATCGCCGGCCCGGGAGACACGAGCGAAGCTCGTGCGTGAGGGCTTCCAGTTCTGGCCATATTTTTTTGTCCAAAAAAATTGGGCAGAAAGAAACGGCAAAGATTTGCCGTTTCGTACGGGAATCGAAATGAAGGGGCCCATTTGGAATGTCCGGGGGACATTCCAAATGGGAGGCGCCGTCGTCCGGCGGGCCGAATCGGCGGGAGTCCCGGATTCCAGTTCTGGCCAAACATTTTGAATCGCAGATGCCCCCATGTCCTCAACGATACCCATACATCAGCCTCGGCATACTGTCTCTGAAGCCTATTTAAAGAACCAATACTCAGCCGTAGGTCAGTTTCAGTATATCGTTGAAACTAATTCAGAGAACCACCCCTTAATTCAAACTATTCTGAAAATTCAAGATTTCGTTTCCACAGGAAAAAATCGCAAAGACACTGAATCGGCCATATTTCAGTATATCGATCAGGGAACTAAGAAACGATTCTCTCAAGCTTTGCCTAATATGAACTGGGTAGCGGCCATGGAATACAGGGAATACGAGAGTTCTCTAAAACAGTTTTTGGATAACGCAAGGCAAGCCCACATTTCAGGTGGCCAGTACGATATTGCAACACATTTTAATGGGGTTGTTCAGAAAGTTACGGGGAAATGGGGAGTTATCCAGTGCGCGGAATGTGCTAATTTTGTGGAGTCTGGTGACTCGTGCCGCCTCCTTTGAGGAGCTTAATATGGAGGACGCTCAAATTGTCTTAGAAATGATGCCCCACCCATCTACAAAAGCTGTCTCAAAGAGGAAATTGCGTATTTTTACCAAATGTTTCCGAAAATTTGAATAGGGGATTTCTTTTTTGCATTGCAATTGACCGACTACTATCCCAGGGTGTGTACTTATTTTGTGTGCAAACGAGATGATTTTTTTTTCTGAGTAGTAAGGTTTTGTTTCTGAAATAAAGCGATTCATCTCCTATGGAGGGATCTGATACTGGATCTTATTCGATAACCTGAGCCCTCTCGACCATTAAAATGATCAGCCGATAAAACTTCACGATGTCTTGATTTTTCTAAAGTCTCTTGGTATTCTTATCGATCATCCATTCAATTTTGAAGAGACTCATGTTAGATCAAGTCATAGCTTCAAAAAAAGCCAAAATCGCTGTCTATATGACGCAGGATGAAATCCTTACATGACAAATAGTTCTGTGCAGATTATCTACTTGAATGGGCCCTCTAGCAGCGGCAAAACAACGTTAGCAAAAGGATTGCAAGACGGATTCGATGAGCTATTTTTACACGTAGGCATCGATAAAATTATTGGCTGGATGCCAGAAAAAGTGAATGATTGGACAGGGGGCGAGGCTCCGCTCGGTTACAGTTGGAAAAAGAGCACCGATGAATCAGGAAATCATATTCAAGAGCTTCTGATCGGGCCTTATGCTGTAAAGATCGCAAAAACGTTCCAAGAAGTCGTGCTCATGCTGGCTAGACAAGGGCATCATCTCATCATTGATGATGTATCCTTTGGCAAAAAACAAGTAGATGAATGGAAGGAGCTTTTAAAACCGTTCAAAGTCTTGTGGATAGGAGTCAACGCACCTCTTCCTATTTTAGAGCAAAGAGAGAAAGAACGTGGAGATAGAATTTTAGGATCAGCACCTGGACAGTTTCATAAAGTGCATGCCGATGCCACTTATGATCTAGAGATAGACACGCACCATGCAACCCTTCCTGAAAACGTTAATAAGATTCAATCTCTAGCGACAGATCATAAAAACAAGAAGGATCGAGTTTGCATCCGCCCTTTGCAAAAGGCAGATATCCCCTCAATAGTTAGCCGATATTCTTTCCCCTGGTCTACTCCAGAAAAAACCGAAGCTCTTTGGAATACATACTACGAGGAACAAGAAGACAAGATCCGCACCGTTGCAATACTAGAAAAAGATCATGAAATCCTTGGGTATGGGAGTTTACTCCGCAAGCCTGAATGTCCCTTCTTCTCGAGTAAAAATATTCCAGAGATCAATGCTATTTGGATTGACGAAGATCACAGAAAAAAAGGTCTTGGTACAGCTTTGATTAAGTGGCTTGAAAACCTTGCAAGTCAAGAAGGTTACAATGAAATAGGGATTGGGGTCGGTCTATATCACGACTATGGCCCCGCGCAACAGCTTTATTTTCAACTGGGGTACATCCCAGAAGGTAATGGCATTACTTACAAAGGACAACTTACTGTTGCAGGTCAATCTTACCCACTGGATGACGATCTTCTTTTATGGATGATAAAACCCCTAATCAACACAAAGAGAGCTCAATGAAACACGCGGGTCATATCGAAGTTGATGGTTTTAAATTACAGTGCCTTACGGAAGGAAACGGCCCCGATACTCTGATTATAGGTAGCTCCGTTTATTATTCGCGTAGTTTTTCTCAAAATCTTGGAAAGTCCTTGCGCTTGCATTTCCTCGATCATCGTGGATTTGCAGAACCCTCGACTCATGAGATAAACGAAATATCATCTTTTTCTGTGCTCTTGGACGACATCGAAAAAATTAGACAGCATCTCTCTTTGAAAAGATGCACTGTTATCGGGCACTCCGCGAATGGTCGCTTAGCTCTTGAATATGCCAAAAGGTACAAAGAATATGTATCTCATATCGTGTTGATAGGAACGCCACCACATATGAAACCAGATAATATTGCAATGGGTGGACGAAATTGGGAAGAATCCGTTTGGCCAGAGAGAAAAGCTACATTTGAACGAAACATGCAGATATTCTCCGATGAAGAACTCAGTAAATTATCTCGTGAGCAGCAATTTTTCAAAATGAATCTGCGCAACGCCCCCAAAAACTGGTATGACTATCACTTTGATTCGAGCTTTCTTTGGCAAGGAGTAAAGCCTAATACCAAGATTCTTGACCAAATCCATTTTCAATTTGAGCGTGAGATTGATATTACAAAAGGGCTGGAGTCGTTGGATTGTCCTGTAATGCTCGCCTATGGCCGTTTTGATTTTGCTGTTCCACCAGTACAATCCTGGGATCCTTTCCGTTCCAAATTCAAAAATCTAACTGTCCGAATCTTTGAAAAGAGCTCTCACTCACCTCAATTTGAGCAACCAGATCTTTTTAATGCTGAATTGTTAAATTGGTTGAGGAAAAACTAAAGCAAGGAATCGCAAATGCTATCGCCAGACACGCCATACCCTCTTGAAAAAGTGACAAAAGCTGTTCTTTTTCTAAAGAACTTCATCACCAATCCAAACATCCAGGTTGGAGATTACACATACTACGACGGGAGAGATCATGGAGAGAAGTTTGAGACCGAGAATGTGATCTTTGCTAGATCTTGCCGGCTGATGATTGGTAAATTTTGCCAAATAGCCTATGGGACTAAGTTTCTTTTGAGCGACGCAAATCACCAAATGAGCGGTTTTTCCACGTTTCCGTTTTTCATTTTTGGGAACATGGCTGAAGGGTGTCCCAAGTGGGCTGATTATAAGCTCGACCTTCCAAACAAGGGAGATACAATCATAGGGAACGATGTTTGGTTCGGGCATGAAGCTATGATCATGCAAGGCGTAAAAATTGGAGATGGGGCCATTATTGCAGCAAGAAGTGTTGTGGTGAAGGATGTCCCCCCTTACGCAATCGTTGGAGGCAATCCCGCAAAAATCATTCGACGCCGCTTTTCAGACGAAATCATAGAACAACTGCTCAAAATCCAATGGTGGAATTGGGATTATGAGAAAATCACTCGCAACATCCCAGCAATTGTTGGAGCAGACATTGAGGCACTTTTGAGGGGTGAATAGATCGACATGGCATATAAAATATTAACCGCAACCTCCCAGGAGTTAAAAACTCTGGATCAAGCGATTACTGATTTCAATATCCAAGTAGCTTCAGAACTTCCAAGAGCTGAAATTCACAGGCTGGACTTTTCTGTTAAAAATGAAAATAGCGAATTATTAGGAGGCATCCAGGCTTATTGGGTAAACTGGGGCATTTTACATGTTGAACTCATTTACGTATTTGAAGCCTACCGCTATCAAGGCATCGCCTCTACTCTCTTAAAACATACTGAGCAAATCGCTAAACAAAATAAATGCCATTTGGCTCATTTAGATACAAAGGTATAATGCCTTGGAAAAGAGGGGGGGGATATCGTGTATACATCGGGCCTTATAGAGAAGATCACTGCCTTTCGGAATCCAAACGGATCAGAATTTGAATGGACTCGATCAGCCAATAGAGCCCCGGCAAATCCTTTTAGAGTCGCTTTAGCTGAAATTGGTTATATAGCGGTCATTCCTTTTGCGGTTGTTGAAAAAGCGTTCAGTGCAATATCAGCTTTATTTTTAAGGGTGTATTTCTAATTAACTGATAA
>CAZIML010000033.1:4651-12755 GCA_964540255.1 uncultured bacterium | reverse complement strand
TTAATTTATAGTATTGTATTAATACAAATTAAGGAAATAATTATGGCAGCAATTAGCACCACAACCCCAAAGATTTATTTCAACGGAGGAAGCCTCGATCGCTTTTCCTCGAATCCCGAAAGGATTGGTAAGATATGGTCTAACTTGAATAAGTGGATTGGGCTGAAAAACGAAGTCAAGCTTGGAGGCGAGATTGCTAAATTGGGATTCAATCCCAAAAATAGCGAACTTCCTGAAATGATTGCGCTAGCAAAAAAGATCACTGAATTCAAAGAGCGACTCATCATCACTCCCTCTTCGAGAGAGGAGAGCGGCGTCTATTTCATTCGAATCCCTGAAGAAAAGGTTCCTTGCGCAGTATTCAAAGTCGGGGCAAAGAGGGCAAGAAGCGAGCAGTGTGCTCATGAGATTTTATCTCATTTCGGTCTCGGCCGGCATGTGGCCACTGGACTTTTCTCAGCGGTTGCAAATCCTCAATTTGTTGGAGAGACAACAGAAGAACTATACAATGGCCATTTGAAAGAATTTATCTTAAAAGAAGATGAGTCAGTCAGCGAAACAGAGAGCGATGAGGTGGCAGAGGTTCAAAATCTCCATGATCAATTGCTGGGCCCAAGCGGCGGGAGCCTATTTCAATTCAATGATTTCGATGATGAACTCACAGTCCCCAAATGCTTGGTTGGCATTCTTCAACCCTTTGAGGTCGATCAGAAAAAACCGCTCACTCCAGATACATTTTTTTCAATTGTTTTAGCGATGGTTTTGATCAATGGAAGAGACATTAAGCCTGACGCTCTCATTGGTGAGAAAATATGCGATACGGCGGAGAATATGGGGGAACTGTTTGAACCGGTCGGGAAAGATTTGAACGAAACTCTTATCGCCACCCATATCCCTCTTTTAGGACATGAGTTGTCCAAGCAACCGATCAGCCCGGACCATTTCCATCAATTGTGCAAAACAGTTCTTAAGATCAATGGTTTTGAAATTCAATCTGATACACTCAAGGGGATGAAAATTTTATTCCCCGATTTAGAAGCAGAGGCCCTTGAAATGGATGAGAAAGGGACTGACCAAGGAGGATTTTCGATCGAAATCGTCAAGAATGAACAACATTTTGATGGAATCAGCCCTATTAAAAACCTGGGTGCAGGAAATAGCGACACTTTAGGCCTATACTCTTCGAAACAAATTAACGCCTTTGGACAGAGGCTCACTCGGGTTCAAGACTTTTTAAGAAAACACCAACATCAAGGGACTCTTCCGAGCGCATGGGAACTGGCTGTTGCCATCGATCCAGCCCTTGATTCTCAATTGAGAGCCCTTAAAGAGGTGGGAATTTCAGATGAAGAAGCTTTAAGGACGCTTGGAACAAAAACTCCCAGTGATCTATGTAGCCAACCCACGGCGGCCAGAAGGAGTTCCAGCACAACCAGTCTTCGCTCCCCCGGAGGATTCCCCAACCCATCTCCCATTCCGTTCGGACTTCCCGGCTCATTGAGCTTTGATAGCTTACTCGCGCCCGCTCCCGAAAGACGCCCCGCCCCACAAGAGCAGAAAGAATAGGCAATATACACAAAGGCAAACTCCAGCTCTCGAACTAATTTGTGTATAAATCCCCCTAGAGTTATAGAGGGGGGATATGCGAAAACAGTCGATCGAAGTCGCTACCATTGTTCTTGCCGGCGGACAAGGGACCCGTCTCCACCCTCTGACGATCCACCACTCCAAACCCGCCGTTTCTTATGGAGGGCGTTACCGTTTGATCGATATCCCGATCTCCAATTCGATCAACTCCGACTTTCGGCAAATTTTTGTGATCGCCCAATATTTATCTGGAGAATTGCAGCACCATATCAGCCAAACCTACCATTTCGACAACTATCATCCAGGTTCCGTCGATGTATTGACTCCACAGGAAAATGAGAAAGGGGAACGGGAGTGGTTTAAAGGAACTGCAGATGCAGTCCGGAAGAATCTACCCACGCTGCTCAAATCTCCGGCCGATTATTTTTTGATTCTATCGGGGGATCAACTCTACAACATCAATTTTCAGCATATGCTCCTCTTTGCGCAGGAGAAAAATGCCGATTTAACGATTGCCTCGCTCCCGGTCCTAGAAAAAGAGGCTTTGAGAATGGGGCTTTTGAAAATCGATCGGGAATGCATGATCGTCGATTTTGTCGAAAAACCGAAAGAAGGTATTGCGAAATTCGCCTTAGGAAAAGATTTTTTTGAGGAGTGGAAGATCAAACCGCCCAAAGAACCCTCTTATCTCGGTTCTATGGGGATCTATATCTTCAAGAGGGAAGCGCTAGTCTCACTTTTGGAAAATGATCCAAGAGATGATTTTGGCTACCATTTGATCACTTCGGCAGTTCAAAAGAAGAGAACCGCCGCCTTTGTCTATTGCGGCTATTGGGAAGATATCGGAACGGTTGCTTCCTATTACGAGGCAAATCTGATTTTGACCCGCTCGACCGACGGACTCAACACCTACGATGAAAAAAATCCGATCTATACACGCCCTACTTTCCTCCCTGGACCTAAAATCAGCCGAACGAAAATCACTCAATCGATCATCTGCGAGGGGTGCATCATTGAAGCGGATGAAATCTCCAATAGTGTGATTGGACTCCGGACCCATATCAAAGAGGGGTCGATCATCCGAGATACGGTCATGCTCGGGAATCACTTCTACATGCCTCCTATTCAGGAAGGGAGGGATCAAGAGGAAAATTATTGGATCGGCTCTCACTGCCTGATTGAAAAGGCGATCATCGATGAGCACGTTCAGATCGGCGACAACGTGAAGCTCGTCAACAAAGAGAAACACACTCATTTCGACGGAGAGGGGCTCTTCGTCCGCGATGGGATCATCATCATTCCTGCCGGGACAAAGATACCCAATAATTTTGAATTCTAGTATCCTCAAGAGATGCAAGAACGAATTTGGGTCATTGGCGATCTTCACTTAAGCTTTGGCGTTGAGAATAAAAGCATGGACATCTTTGGTCCTCAGTGGGAGGCTCACGCCCAAAAAATCGCCTCGAATTGGAAAAGCATCGTTCAACCGACCGACTTGGTTCTCATCCCCGGGGATCTCTCGTGGGCTCTAAAATTAGAGGAGGTCGTTCCCGATCTTCAATGGGTTCATGAATTGCCGGGAACGAAGGTGATGATCAAAGGAAACCACGACTACTGGTGGGGTTCTCTCAGTAAAATCGCTCCAATCCTTCCTCCCTCGATCCACCTGATTCAAAATAATGTGTTCAACTGGAAAGATGTGACAATCGGCGGCGCCCGTCTTTGGGACACTCCCGAATACTCGTTTGGGACCTTCACCGAATATAGAGAAAATCCAAAGGCAAAAAAAGAGGATCCTGAAGAGCTGGTCCAAGAGGAGCTTTCTCAAAAGATTTTTGACCGGGAGCTGGAGCGGCTGAAGATGAGTTTGAAAGGATTGAACCCAGAGGCTCGCCTCCGCCTTGCGATGACCCACTACCCGCCGATCGGAGCCGATCTTGAACCGTCGAGAGCGGCCCAAATTCTAGAACAACATCAGATTGAAGTGTGCGTCTTTGGCCACCTTCATAATATCAAGGCGAACCAGCCTCTTTTTGGAGCGGCAAGAGGGGTTCGGTACATTCTTGCCTCGTGCGACTACATTCATTTCCAGCCTGTCGCGGTTATTTAGCGCTCAATTCGTAAGTTCCATCCCAGTCATTTGCTGGTGGATGCTCTCTGAAATGGGCGATGCGGGAAAGAAAGAGATCGGGGAGAGGGTCGGCTGGGGCAAGCTCTTTCAGATGGGTAAAGAGGTCCGCTGCCTGATCCCAGCTCTGTTTAAAATAGGCGTTGAGAGCCTCAAAATGAAGCTCCACTCTCTTTTTTAACTCGCTATCTGCCTCTTCCGCCTTGCATAGCGGTTCAAAAATCAAGATCCCTCGATGAGTCCCTTTGAACTGAACTCGATCGATCGGACGATAAAAAATGGCTTCCTTCGTTTTTTTGTAGGTCTCTTCCCCCGCTAAAATTTCGGTTTTGTAGTACTTGGTTGAGCTCTCCAAGCGGCTCCCTATGTTGACTGAGTCGCCAATCACTGTGTAGGCTCTTCGAAAGTTAGAACCCATGTCTCCTACGCTCATCGAGCCGCTATTGATTCCGATTCCGATCTGGATGGGGGGATATTTGGGATCCCAGGTGAGCTGCTTCAGCTTTTTTTGCATCTCAAGGGCAGTGAGAACTCCATTGAGCTCGTGGTTTGGATCATCGATGGGCGCTCCCCAAAAAGCCATGATGAGGTCGCCGATATATTTATCGATGGTTCCTTTGTGATGGAAAATCACGGAGGTCATTTCAGATAAAAAGCGATTCAATAGAGTTTTGATTTCAGAGGCGGACATCGGTTCCGAGATCGATGTGAAATTCCGAATGTCGGCAAAGAGAACTGTCAAATTTTTTGTCTCTCCCTCTAGACTTTCTACCTTTCCTTTTTCAGCCATCTGATCGACCCGTTCTTTGGGGATGTAATAGCCAAACATCGACTTGAAAAAGAGCTCCTTTTTCCTCTCTACAAAAAAATGATAGATCCCATTGAAGATGAGAAGAATCACCAGAGTGATCATCGTCAAAGTAGATGAATAGACGATCTGCTGATGAATCCAAAGATAGTGATCGACCCCGAAAAGGGCCGCGATGGCAAGAGCGGTGAGGATTAAGCCGATTCCAGGATTGACGATCGATAAAATAAGGGCAAAAGAAAGGCCTACTAGGAGCAATTCAGCAACGATTGCTCCATTGATCCAGCCAGGCTTATAAGGCATGTATCCATCGAGGATGCTTGCGGCGATTTGGGCATGAATTTCAATCCCAGGAAAGACAGGCGCAATCGCTGAAGAAACGAGATCTCCCATAAATGTGGCCGAAGAGCCAACAAATACCAACTTTCCGTCAATGTGCTCCTTAGGGATTGCCCCTCGAAGCAATCGGGTTGCCGAAAAATAGGGGAGCGAATAGGGGGGCCCCCTGAAGGGAACTAAAATTTCTCCCCAAGGATTGAGCGGAATGGCTCGGCTTCCGAACTGAATCCCTTCCAATACTTTTTGCTTCCCATAATCGACGACGATCAAGTCGATCGGGGCTTCAGGCAAAAAAAGCTTGAGCGCTGCCAAAGAAAGAGACGGATAGAGAAAATCGCCTCTTCGGTAGAGCATGGGGGAAAATCGGACCACTCCATCGAGATCGCTGCGGGCGTTGACAAATCCTTCTCCTTTTGCATTTTGCTGAAGGACAGCGATGTTGGCGATGTAGCTTTGCCGAATGGGAATGAGAAGCTCTTTTTGAAGTTCTGGAGAGAGTTGCAAAAGAGGAGTGGGGAGCTTTCCAATTTCCGAGCCTCTCTTTTGCATAGCAAAACCAAGAATCGCATCCCCTTTTCCCAATGCCTCTCCAAATCGGGAATCATCATCGAATTGAGACTCGACCGACTCAAGTTCTGGGATCGCGCTAGCTCCAGAGGGGATCGTTTTCAATCTTTCGACGACCACAGCTGCGAGATTGGGTTCGCTTTCAGAAAAGACGATATCGAGTGCAATCCCCTTGGCTCCAAGGCGGTAAAGTTCTGTAACAACCGATTCCATCCGAGCTCGGCTCCAGGGCCATCTCCCCTCCCGCTCAATACTCTCATCATCGATATCTAAAATAACGACGGGACTATTCTTTGAGAGAGGAACATAAAACTTTCTTAACATCACATCATAGGAGACGTTTTGGAGATAGCCTAAAATCAATGATAATCGGTGATGAGGAAATTGGAGCGTTGCAGTGAGAAGAAGGACAAATAAAGATCCAGATAGGAGGGGAATCCAAGCTTGCTTTCGCGCCATGAACCTGATATTTCAGATTCATCCGGTATATGTCAAAGGGAAAGTGGGAGGAGATCCTTCAACACTTGAAGGTCGGCAGGGAGTACAGCTGGGGAGTTTTTATTCGAAATGGCCTTTTGAACGGCCGATTCCCGATCGTCCTCGTCCAATCTACGATAATAATCGGCGATCAAATGGGCCAAATCAACCCACTCTTCATTTTCCTGAACGAGAGAAAGTGCCTGTTCAACGGCTTGAACAAAGAGAGGCCGCTCTCCATTCACTGAAAGGAAACGGATCATCTCCATCAAGAGGGGGAGCTCATGCTCATGCTCCAAAAGACGCCCCATCGCCCGATTCGCATCCCCAACATCTGTGAACGAAAGAAGACGGACCCGAAGAAAATCAAACCAAAGAGGTTCGGTAACATACGGAGAAAACCCTTCCACCAATTCGGAAGCGTAAAGAGAGTTGCCGCTATCGAGAAGATCGGAGATGTAGTCATAAATAAAGCTCTCGATATCATGGGCGCAGTAGTCGCAGATGGCTGTAAAAACTTGATCGGGGGCCGTGCCCGCATCAGCGTTTTCATCGAGTACTTCTAAAAGATTCGCAAGTCCATCCTGAATGAGTTCATCGCTTTCCAAAGCCTCCTGATCATAAAGGGCGATTCTGTGATCGAGCTCATCGCAAAAGATCGAGAGAGACTGTTTTTCGGGAAGAAGGCGGCGCCAAAGTTCAAAAATCAAAAGATAGATCGGGTCTCTCTTCTCCTCCTCCACTTCTTCAGGGATCAACAAATCGGAGAGCTCTTCAGGTGTGTCGCTCTCATCGGCGAACATGAGAAAGGTTGTTTTATCAATTTGCAAACCCTGTCCCTTAAGGCGGGAAAATAGTTCATCCTGAGGGAGTATCCTCAAATCTTCAAGAGCCCAAGAACCCACCTCCGACGAGGGACTTTCCTCTCGGTTGAGACGCAAAAGATTGTAAATTGCCTTTGTCTGTAACATAATGAGACCCATTCTACAGAAGAAACAAAATGATTTCAACTTTTTATTCGAACCGAATATAATTGGCACCGATGAAAAAAAGACCTTTTCTATTGATCGAGTCATTAATTGCCCTATCATTACTAGCCCTATGTGCAGTTCCGTTAGTTAAGCAACCGCTCCTCTTTTATAAAGATGAGATGAATTTTTTGACTCAAATGGAGATTGAGAGGCTTGCCGACTGGACCTTTACCGAGGTGAAAGAGCTTTTGCTGAAAAACGAGCTTCCCTGGGATGAAATTCCCCCCCAGAACCAAAGAACAGGCCCTTTTCCCCTTTCCGATGGAAAAATTCAAATTCCGGGATGTAAAACGAAGAGAGTGGCGCGGAGTTTCAGCCTCAGGGGGAAAGGAGAAAAAACGGGGGCGAACAAAAATTTGTACCGCCAAGTTTACCTTGAAATTGAGATAGACAAGAAAAAATTTGAATTTAGGGTTCCGATCGAGAAAGTAAATATGGAATAAAATTGAGCAAAGAGGCATTCCTGGAAAAAAGATAGGAGAAGGATTGCTATGTCTGAGCACGAAGTACACCACCCTCACATCCCTGCGAGCCAGCAGATTCGAGAGTTTACCCCGAGGGCCGTCACTTTAGGATTGATCTTTGGCTTCTTCTTTGCGGTTGCAAACGCCTATCTGGCCCTCAAAATGGGGACGACGGTCTCTGCCTCAATCCCCGCCGCCATCATGTCGATGGGCCTATTGAAGCTCCTATTTAAAAATTCAACAATCCTTGAGAACAACATCGTCCAGACGATCGCCACCGTCGGAGAGGGGTTAGCGGCGGGGGTGATTTTCACCATTCCCGGTCTCATTCTCCTTGGGGAAAGTCCTTCGATTGGAAGAATTTTCCTCCTCTCCTCCCTCGGAGGGCTTCTCGGGATTCTTTTTATGATCCCGATGCGCCGCTTCTTGATCGTTCAAGAGCACAATAAGCTCCCCTTCCCCGAGGGAACAGCCTGCGCCGAAATTTTAAAATCGGGAGAAAAGAGCCATCGAACCGCCTTGATGGCAGTGTGGGGCGTTGCTGTAGCCGGTCTCTATAAAATCTGTTCCAATGTCATATTCTTTTGGAATGAACAAGTATCGTGGGTTTTTAAGCCTTTAAAAAACGCCGAATTTTCGATCGATGCGACACCAGCTCTTCTAGGAGTGGGCTATATCATTGGGCCTCGGATCACCGGATTTA
>CAZIML010000033.1:0-4641 GCA_964540255.1 uncultured bacterium | reverse complement strand
GGAGTCGTTGCGTGGTGGGTTCTCATTCCTCTCATCGTTCAATTTGGCCTCGGCCATTCTACAGTCTATCCTTCGGCAGTCCCGATCGTACAAATGTCTGCCGACGCCATTTGGGACAATTACGTCCGCTACATCGGTGCGGGATGCTTAGCGATCGGCGGACTTTTCAGCCTCGTTAAAATCATGCCGCTCCTTTACAAAACGATCCACCACAGCTTCAAAGAGCTTCTCGGCGGCTACAAGGAGAGAGCTCACCTTCCTAGAACTGAGCAAGACATCTCCCTCGCGTGGCTTCTCATCGGATCTCTCGTGATCGTCCTCTTTCTCTGGGGCTTTCCCACCCTTCCGATGAATTTCCTCACCGTTCTTTTGCTTGTGATCCTCAGTTTCTTTTTTGTGGCAGTCACCTCGATTACAGTGGGCCTTGTCGGCTCCACCTCGAATCCTGTTTCGGGGATGACGATCACCACGCTCCTCATCACCTGCGTTATTTTCGTTCTTCTCGGATGGACCGACCGCCTCTATCTCCTCTCAGCGATGACGATGGGCTGCGTCGCATGCTGCGCCATCTGCATGGCGGGAACCACCGCCCAGGATCTAAAGGCCGGCTACCTTCTTGGAGCCACTCCCCGGTTGCAGCAGATCGCAGAGATCATCGGCGTCCTCATCCCCTCTTTGGCCCTTGGATATACGATCTACATCCTGAATAGCGCCTATGGAATCGGCTCGAAAGTGATGCCTGCTCCCCAGGCCTCTCTCATGGCGATGATCGTGAAAGGGGTGATCAGCGGCGATTTACCGTATGGCCTCGTCGGAATTGGAGCGATCCTCGGCTTTGTGATGATCTTGCTTCGGATCCCGGTTCTTCCCTTCGCCCTCGGCCTTTATTTGCCACTTTCCCTTTCGGCTGCTACAATGGTGGGCGGTTTAGTGAGGGGCTATGTCGATCGGAAAAGTAAAGATCCACTCGTACAAGAAAAAGGGATCCTCCTTGCCTCAGGACTCATTGGGGGGGATGCGTGCATAGGAGTTGCGATTGCTTTGGCCGCATTAGGAGGGCTGATTCCGGTCGAGAAGACTCCCTTCCTTCCCGATTCGGTGAGCCTCCTTGCCTTTATCCTTCTCGGCTCGGGCCTGGCCATGTACGTCTTGAAAAAAAGAGATGCCTGATCCTCTATGAATTATTGATCGCCCTGTCATTAACTGCGATTTTGCTCACCTTTCTCTTTTCCTTTTTTGTCGAAACGGCAAAACTGGAAAATAAATTACAGGTAGCCCGCATGGCAATCTCAGAGAGAGGTCATTTACAGACCCGCCTTCAACATATTTTCAGCTCGATCGACCGGGGAACGAATGAACCGTTTCTTTACACCCAGGTTTCGGAAAAAGACTCTAAAATGAGCCTTGTCCTCCTCTTTGACAACGGGATCGATCCAGATCCAGCCTACAGCGGCACCCTTTTAGGCCGAATCTACTTGGATGAGAAAAACAACCTTGTTTTAGTCTCATGGCCCAATCAAAAAGAGAAAAATCTTCCCTGGAGAAAAGAGATTTTATTTCCTCATACCGCCTCGTTTCAGTTTGAGTTTTTGGGAAGCCGCACTGACTTAGAGAAAAAAGAGGTGATTCAGCCCATCACTCCGAATCTTGCGTGGAGAACGATCTGGGGAAAAAAACAACAGCAGCTCCCCTCGATCATCCGCCTCACAGTGCAAGAAGAGAAAAGAAAAGAGCCCCTTCGCTTTGCCTTCATGCTCCCCTCAGCTGATTTATTGGTTTCATACACAGGAGAAAAAGCATCGTGAATGTTTTGACCCTGGTTTTTTCTCTTCTTCTCATCCTCTCATACACTTTTTTTGCCTGCTGGGACAAACAGACAACCTCCTCCCGTCTTAAAAACACCCTTGTAGGCCGAGAGAAAGCCCATCGGAAACTCCTCAACCAATATGAGAGCGCTCTCTATCGCCAAATCCGTGGGATGGGAGACAAAGTAGACAAGGAAGAAAAGGAGCCCTCCTCTCTCAGCGAGACTCCTGAAAATGAAGATGAAGATGAAAAGAAGACGGCAAAACTCAATCGAGAGTGCGCCCAACTCAATCTCTGGCCCCTGATCCAAGAAGGAAGGGACAATCATCCCCTCCTCTTTGAGCTGGCCCTTAAAATGATCAAAACATTTTATGCCCCTTTGATTCAAAATGAAAAACGATTGGAGACCCGTTTTCTCACAGCCCTTCTCAAATCAGCAAAACTCGCCGTCCAAGAGCAAGGAGAGGCTTTTTCCCTTGAAAAAATTGACTTAGGAGATGAAGATCTGCAACGCCTTTATTACAAAATGTTGAAAGGGACGAAAGAGTGGAATCTCGCTCAAAACATCGGCTATCCGAGCCTTCTTGACTATATGAAAGCCGACGATCAACCGACAAAAATCTGTATTTTCCACGCTCACCCCGACCTCACAACCGCTTTTTTTGGCCCTGAGGTCTCTGAAAAACTCCATGCTGAAATTCATAAAAAGGAAGCGACTCTTTTAACAGCTGAACTTATTGAGCGGCTCTCATTTGAATCGGGCCATATTGCGATCGATCCTGAAATCTTTACCCTTTTGGAGTTGGGGAAACCGCTCCATCCAGAAGAGAGGAAAACATTCATCGCAACCGACGCTAAAACGGCCGTTTCCATCAAAAAAACGATCTCTATTAAACCCAATAAACCCATCTGAACGAACCCATGACTATCCGACCTATCCCCCGCAGCCGAGCTGATGTTGCCCCGATTTCCACACCGTCCCGAAAGCACGAGAGAGACCCAAACACGCTTCTGATCCAAGCCACCGAAAGACTCTATCGCGTTTATGAGAAAACAAGAAAGGCATTCGCTCTTGAAATGGAGAGCCCCCCGTTCAGGGCCATTGGAGTCGCTCGAGAAGTGAGTCTTCATGCAGAGAACAAAGAGCTGATAGGAGAAGGAGTTTTTGCGAAAGTGCACAAAGTGTACGATTTTTTCTCCCACGAAGATGTGGCTCTTAAAGTGAGTTCAAAAAAATCGAGCCGTTTGGTGAAGAATGAAGCCCAAAATTTAGCTGATTTAAACCACCGCCGGTGTCCAAATATCGCTCAACTCTTTTATTTCTATCATCCCACTCCAGAGACCACGGCGATCGGGATGAGATTGGAAGCCCCCTCGCTCATGCATCACATGAGAAACAATACCCTTTTAGAAGGAAGGCTCCCTCTTGCGGATACTTTGCATATAGCACATGACCTGCTGGAGGCATTGGCATGGCTCGGAAGAAGAGAGATCCTCCACGGAGATCTTTCCCCTTCGAACATAGCCTATAATCCTCAAACGAAGAGGAGCGTACTGATCGATTTTGGACTGGCACGACGAGGGGGAGGCTGCGGAGGTCAGTTGTATACCGCGCAATTGAGAGCCCCTGAAGTTATATTGGGGTCGTATGGGCACGGCTTGAAGGCTGACATATGGGCCCTCGGAGGGACTCTCCATTGGATTTACACTGGGAGACTCCTATTTAAGTGGGTCCATGAAAAAACCGAAAGCCCTGACATCCTTCATCAAACTTTCGCTTTGATCGGCCCTCCCGACCCAGCATATCTCCAAACATTGAGAGGATGGCGCTCCTATTGCCGGATCACTGGCAAAGATGTATCGCTCCATCCCGAAACGAGTCCACAGGCAAAGTCGCAAGTTGCAGAGATCCAAAGCGGGTTGAACGTGATCAAAGTCAATTTTGATATCCAAGCGCAGGAGAATGGAGAAGATCCCAAAATAGCGATCCAATTTGGCGAATTCGTCCAATCATTGCTCACCTATGAGGACCAAAGACCGGATGGAGAACAGGCCCTCGCCATTTTTAAGAAAACATTTGGGCATCAGATTCAGGAAAAACCAAAGTAAAGGTAGTTCCCTTCCCCAGTTCGGACACAGCTGAGATTTTGCCTCGGTGCTTTTCGACGATTGTTTTCACGATTGAAAGGCCGAGGCCTGCCCCTCCCAATTTTCTGGATCGGGCCTTATTGACAGTGTAAAACCGCTCAAAAATATGGGGCAAATCTCCTTCTGGAATCCCGATTCCTCGATCTGAAATTTTCAAAAGGAAATCATCCCCCTCTTTTCTCAGATGAATCTCTATGTGAGCTGGAGGCTGCGAGTATTTCACAGCATTTTCTAAAAGGTTCAATAGGGCCAGTTCGATCAAATCTCCCTCTGCGAGGATCGTCGCCTTTTTCAGATCGGTTTGAAAGGAAATTTGAGTCTCTGGATGGGTTGTTAAGAGAGTTCCCTGGCAATTTTCAGCAATCGTGGCCAAATCGACCGGCTGCATTCGATGGAGAGATAAATTCTCGATATCGGCAAGAGTGAGCAAACTCTTCACCAATTTATCGAGCCGAACGCACGTCCGGACGATTTTTTCGGTAATGTCGGCCAGCATTTCCTGGGATAATTTGGGCAGATCCTGCAGAGTCTCGGCAAATCCCCGAATGATCGTGATCGGCGTTCTTAACTCATGCGATGCGTTTGCGATAAAATCCTTCCCCATTTCGACAACTTTGTAATCGCTCGTTTTATCTTGAATCACCAATAAAACGCCCCCCTCTTGGCCTAAAAGAGCTGAGATTAAAT
>CAZIML010000032.1:8098-12783 GCA_964540255.1 uncultured bacterium | reverse complement strand
GAATGCGGCTAAAAAAAAGGAGTTTGTTAAATATGCCTTCAAAACAGTTGATGCCGATTTGGTATTTTCCTTTTCTTAAGAGGGAGAAAAGTTGCTTTTTGTCCTGGTAGGTGTGCACTTTCTGAATGTGGGGATCTTCAAGGTAAAGGGGCTCAAGGCCATTTCTGACGATGATCTCGATCTGAGCGGAAGGGTAATGGCGGCGGAGGGCGGGAAGAAGAGGGGAGATCATCACGGTGTCCCCAAGGCGCAGAGTGGCGATCAGAATGATTTTCAAAGGAGGCATTTCGCGCTGATTAAAGGGTTATATCTGGCGTGGATTGACTGAAAATAGGTGTTTGCGCTATACATAGGTTCATAACTGGCGCAAGATTGATTATGGATGAGATAATTGGGAGAAAAGGGGAGCAGGGGATCTTTCAAAAGATTCTCGACAGAAAGGAGGCTTCGTTGATCGCAGTTTATGGACGGCGAAGGATTGGAAAGACCTATTTGGTGAAGAATTTTTTCAGGAATAAGGGACTCTTCTTTCATTTAACGGGCATTCAAGATGCCCCCGTTGATGTACAACTGCAAAACTTTTCTGTAGAGTTTACTGATCGATTCTTAAAAGGTAAAGAGATGGATCGGCCTAAGAGTTGGTTTGCAGCTTTTCAATTGTTAAGAAAAGAGATCGAGAAGGTTCCTAAACACTCGAAAGTGATTCTTTTTTTTGATGAGGTGCCTTGGATGGCTACACCTCGTTCCCGATTTCTTCAGGCGTTGGAACATTTATGGAATCGTTATCTTTCTGATCTTCCAAATGTGATATTAATTATATGTGGATCTGCTGCGTCTTGGATGATCGAACATGTCCTTGCAAATAAAGGGGGGCTTCACGGAAGGGTTACCCATGAAATGAGGTTGCTCCCATTTACATTGAAAGAAACTGAAGATTTTTTACAAAAAAAACAAATTCATTTAGATCGCAAACAAATTTTAGAGCTTTATATGTGTCTCGGAGGAGTAGCAAAATATCTCTCCTATTTAGAGCGAGGCAAGTCTGTGGGGCAATTGATTGGAGACC
The DNA here is from genome assembly GCA_964540255.1 of uncultured bacterium. Classification (GTDB taxonomy): domain Bacteria; phylum Chlamydiota; class Chlamydiia; order Chlamydiales; family SM23-39; genus REEB52. Next base: position 11,717 of record CAZIML010000032.1, on the reverse strand, counting down.
TTTGTTTTTCATATAATGCCCCATTAATTTCCGAATTTCACAAACTGTACCGTTCTTTATTTCATAGATATGAGGAACACGTTTTAATTGTCAAAGCTTTAGGTGCTCACCGTTCAGGTCTTTCGTATCAGGAATTGGTTAAGAAAACAGGTCTTTCTACGGGAGGATCATTCAGCAAACGGCTTGAAGAGCTAAAGCAGTCAGGATTTATCACTGAAATTTCGACATACGGGGAACCCGATACAAGGTCAAAATACTTATTGATCGATGAATACTCTCTTTTTTATCTGGCTTGGAATGCTGGCGTCTCCTCTCTTGAGTTGCAAAGCCGCACTCCTGATTATTGGTTGAGGCAAAGAAATAGTCCCTCTTGGAAATCTTGGACGGGTCATGCATTCGAAGCATGCTGTCTAAAGCATATTGAAGGGATCAAGATGGAATTAGGAGTTGGGGCCGTCCAAACAAAAGCTTCCAAATGGAGGTTCGTTCCGAAGAGGGGCTCGGGTGAAGTGGGAGCTGAAGTTGATTTAGTGCTGGATCGAGCAGATCAATGTCTCAATTTATGCGAGATGAAATTCTATGAGGAGGAATTTGTGATTGACCGTGAGTATAGGGATAAATTGCGAAAGAAAAAAGAGTGTTTTGAAAGATTTACTCAGACAAAAAAACCTGTTTTTATGACTTTGATTACAACTCAAGGGACAAAACGAAATGATCACTATTTTTCCGTCGTCGATCAGGAATTAACAATGAGTGCTTTATTCGCCAAATAGTGCAATTTTTTCTTTTTTTTACTCTGATCTCGATGCCGCTTTGGGTGGGGAGCGCTTATCGGCGAACGATTCATCCGTTTCGCCCACAGAAATGTTGGGCTGGCTGGACTTCTGCAAAGGGGGCGAATATTTCCCCTGAGGTGGTCTCCATTTTAGATCGCCCTTTTTATTATTTCGCTAAGGGTGGACAAAGCTATGTCTTTGCCAGTTTGGAGGGAGAGTATGTTCTGAAATTATTCCATTTCGATGCTTGCCGAATCAAACGGGGAAAACCTGTGAAAGCATTGGAAAAATGGGAGATCGAGGCGGAAGCTTGCCGGGTTGCAGAAAAATTGGCTCGAAAAGAAACGGGGATGATTTATGCCCATCTTGGACCGGTGGATGGGGTTCCGATGCTCCAAGTGGTCGACTTCATCGGGAGGACCCACCGAATCGATCCAACAAAAGTGCGCTTCGTTCTTCAAAGAAGGGGAGAATCATTCGCCTCAGCCTACAAAAGAGAGGGGATGGCGTTCATCGAATCGGTCCGAAGTTTGCTGAGAGAATTGGGAGAGAGGGGAATTGTCAATCGGGATCCTCGATTAGAGGGGAATTTTGGCTCGTTGGATGGAAAGGCGTTCGTGATCGATTTCGGCCACTTTGCTTTTTGCCCGAGTGAGGCCCGTGTAACGGCGGGGCAATTCGAGGAAAAATTAGATCGATGGTTGGTGCGCCATTGAAAAAAGGATTCTTGGTGGTTTTGGTTTTTCTCTCGTTTCCTTTCCTCTGGAAAGAGTGGACGCACGGATTTCGAGTGGCGAAGCTGGACTCTTCTTTTCGGGCCGATTCAGGGGAAGATGGGCGATTGGATCCGGGTGTGGTTCCGATTCTATCGGAGCGGTTCAAATATTTGGCCAAGGGGGCTCAATCGTTTGTTTTCGAAAGCGAAGAGGGAGAGTTTGTGGTGAAATTTCTCCGAACGGGAAAGGAGAAAAAAATGGAGCGGCTCTTTTTGGCGTGCCGATTGGCGTTTGAGGATCTTCGGGAAGAAACTGGGGTCATTTATCTCCACTTGAATTGGACCGAGGGGAGGCTCCCTGTTTTCAGAGGAAAGGACCGATTGGGGCGCTCTTTCCAAATTCCGCTCGATCAATACCGATTCGTTGTCCAAAAAAAGGGGAAAAGTTTTGAGGGGGCGCTATTGGAGGCAAAAGGGGATCCTGAGGCGATGGGACGCCGTTTCGAACAGTTTCTAGATTTGCTCGAGAATCGGACTGCAAAGGGAATTTGGAACAAAGATCCGAGCTTAAAGCGGAATTTCGGATTTTTAGAGGATCGGGCGGTGGAGCTGGACTTCGGAAGCTACCGGCGGGTCGAAAACTTAGATCGGAAAAATGAGATCGAGCGCTACTGCCGGAAAATGAGAAGGTGGCTATTGAAAAATGCCCCAGAATCAGTTCACTCTTTCGATGCGTGTTTGGCAAGGCGCCTTTCAAACTTACGCTGAAAAAATAGGGCATATTCTTCTCCCTTTTCTGGGGAGTAGGAGAGATTGCCAAAGTCGAGCTGGATGGCTCGATTGTCAATGAGGCCGTAGTTGGTCCCAAGCTTTGTGTCGAGATTAATCACTCCTTTGTTTTTCACTTTTTCAATAAGAGATAAAAAAGAGACGATCTGTTCTTCCGTTGGGGTTTTGGGAAAGAGTTCCCCTTTTCTTTGGATGGCAAATCGATATTGGGCCGGGTCGATGGAGTAGGTCCGCCGGTTGGGGCCTATGAGGCGAAGGATCGGAAGGTTTGTTTTCTTCGGATTCAAATGGGCGTAGATGAGGGCCGTTTCTTCTTTCAATAGGGTCTCTGCAATTTTACATGCGGTGAAGTTTTTGATGACACGGCTCTCAAATGTCTTGATCCTTTTTTCTTTCATCCCAAATGCTTTTCGAAGAGTGTTTTCCCATCGTTCAGTGGGAATAGATAAGGGGTTGAACCGGAAAAGCTTTAAAACATAGCGTTGATCTTCGCTGAGAAAGACAAAGCTTTGTTTTCCTTTGGATAGGTAGGTGAAGGGACGCTGGAGCTGTTGAAGAACGAGGGGATTTTCGAGGGGGGCGGTTTCCCATTCGGGGTTATGTGGCCATTGGATGAAACATTTTGCGGGGCGAAATTCTTGAGTCCACTCTTTATATCCGATGAGAAATAGGGCGAGAAGAGCCGCGAAAAAAAATAGTCTCATCGGATCTCTTCCAGTTTTTTGAAGTTGAGGAAGGGGGAGGTGTATTCCCAGGAGAAAAAACCTTCGGTGCAGCGGATGGGTTGAAGGAGGAGGTCATCGGAGCGGTAGGTATCGAGGCCGAGGGGATGGTGGTTTGCCGCCTGCATGGCGATGTGGAGGAGGCCGAGGCCTGTTTCATGGGAAGAGCTGAGGATGAGGTCGAGGTGGGGAGGAACGGAGGGGATTTCCCCAACGATCATGGGCTTGACGACGATCGCTTTCAAGGTGGGAATGAGGCTCCAGTCAGAGTGGATCGATTCATCAAGGGCGATCGGAAATTGGGTGATTTTGGAAAAGGCGATGAGCTCTTCAAGGGTTTGGACGGGCTCTTCTAAATAGAGAAAATCGGTCGGTTTGAAGTGGCGAGCAAAGGTGAGGGCTTGAGAGAGGGTCCAATTCCGGTTGCAGTCGAGGCGAAGCTGGTGTTTCCCAAGGTGGTGTTTTACAAAGTGAATGGCTTCATCGAGGGGGAGGTGTCCCAGCTTGAGTTTGGCGGTGGGAAAGTGGGGTTTGGGACCGAGGCTGCAGAGGGGAAGGTGGAGGGAGCGGAGGGGTTTTTGGGCACAGGAGATGCCCCACCGGACGGAGGGAAGGGT